>NZ_JAJNIU010000005.1:0-141411 GCF_022386355.1 Mammaliicoccus sp. L-M44
AAAGAGGTCACACCTGTTCCCATGCCGAACACAGAAGTTAAGCTCTTTAGCGCCGATGGTAGTTGGGCTTACGTTCCGCGAGAGTAGGACGTTGCCGGGCAAATGTTTATAAATGGATGCGATGAGCCGCACTTGAGACCTGTTAGGTCTCTTTTTTTATGTTTAAATTTAGTTGAAATAAAGTAGAAGATAAAGGGCATGTATACAGTACATAATAAATAAAGATATAACAGGGTTTATATCAAAAAAACATCTCATTTCTTTCTGTAATAAACAGAGAAATGAGATGTTTTAATTTGGTTACGTACTTATATTAGCAATGAATAAAGCATTTTATTCTTATTAATATAGATGTATTTAGGATCAAATTCGCTAACGTTCTTATAAAGTTGGTCTAAATCGTTATGATCTTTAAGTTGAATACCTATAATAACAGAACCAGTATTTTGGCTCGATTTTTTTAAGTATTCAAATTTTGTTATATCATCATTTGGTCCAAGTACTTCGTTAACAAATTCTCTTAATGCCCCTGGTCTTTGTGGGAAGTTAACAATAAAGTAATGTTTCATATCTTCAAATAAAAGTGAGCGTTCCTCAATTTCTTTCATTCGGTTAATATCATTGTTACCACCACTGACAATACAAATAACATTTTTACCTTTAATTTCATTTTTATAATGATTAAGTGCAGTGACACTTAAAGCGCCAGCTGGTTCTGCAATAATAGCTTGTTTAGAGTACATATCTAGGATTGAACTACATACTTCACCTTCATCTACAGCAACAAAGTCATCAACAACATTTTTTGAAATTTCGAATGTTAATTGTCCAACTTTCCCTACTGAAGCGCCATCTACAAATTTATCGATATCCGTTAATGTAACAATTTTATTAGCTTTAACAGATTGAGCCATACTACTTGCTCCAAGTGGTTCTACACCAATGACTTGTGTAGTAGGCATTGTATCTTTAAGATAAGTGCCTACTCCTGAAATTAAGCCACCGCCACCAATTGCAGCGAAGCAATAATCAAATTTGATATCTTCTTCTTCTGCATAATCTACTATTTCTTTAGCGATCGTACCTTGACCAGCAATTGTATTAATATTATCAAATGGATCAATAAAGTTTAATCCAAATTGTTCAGTATAATCTAACGCATGTTTTAAGCAATCATCAAAAGTATCGCCAATTAATTCTATTTGTACAAATTCACCACCGAAAAATTTAACTTGATTAATTTTTTGAGCTGGTGTTGTTACTGGCATAAATATAACAGCTTTGATTTCGAGTTGTTTAGCCGTGAATGCGATACCTTGTGCATGATTACCTGCGCTCGCACAACTAACGCCATTTGCTCGTTCTTCGTCTGTTAACTGATTAATTGCATAGTACGCACCTCTTAATTTAAAGGAACGTACCCATTGCAAATCTTCTCTTTTTAAATATACATTACAGTCAAACTTCTGTGATAAATACATATCTTTTTCTAATGGTGTTTGTTTTACTGTATCTTTTAATTTTAAAAATGCTTCTTCTATATCTTCAGCACTTAAACGTGTTTTTAAGGTCATTCTACCACTCCCAATTAGTTGTGCATTTTTTCATATTGGTTGATCTGTTCTTCATAAGTTAATGTAATAGCAATATCATCTAAACCATTAACCAATTTATTCTTCCATGTCGCATCTATATCAAAATGATATTTTGCTTCAGGTGTAATAATAAGTTGGTTAGGTAAATCAATCGTTATTTCACTATGGTGCGCTATTGCTTCTCTGTCTTCTTTATTTTCAATTACAATAGGTAACATACCATTTTTAGTACAGTTCATATAAAATATATCACTAAAACTACCTGCTATAATGATTAAGAATCCAAAGTCTTTTAATGCCCAAGCTGCGTGTTCTCTTGATGAGCCACAACCAAAATTATCACCTGAAATGAGTATGCTTGCACCTTTGTATTCTGGTTTATTTAAGTTGAAATCTGGATTATCAGAGCCATCTTCTAAATAACGCCATTCGTCGAATAAGAAGGGGCCAAAACCAGTTTTAGAAATTCTTTTCAAAAAAGCTTTTGGAATGATTTGATCCGTATCAATATTATCATTGAGTAGGGGAACTGTTTTACCATTAAAAATATTAATTGGTTCCATTTAAATGACCACCTTTCTAGTATCTACAAATCTTCCGTTAATAGCTGCTGCTGCTGCCATTGCAGGAGATACAAGATGCGTTCTTGCGCCTTTACCTTGACGACCTTCAAAGTTACGGTTACTTGTTGAAGCACAGTGAACACCGTTAGGAACTTGGTCAGGGTTCATTCCTAGACACATTGAACATCCAGGTTCACGCCAATCAAATCCTGCTTCTTTGAAAATTTTATCTAGACCAAGCGCTTCTGCTTGAAGTTTAACACTTCTAGATCCAGGAACGACTATTGCTGTAATATCTTGATGGACTTTATGACCATCTACAATTTTACTTGCTTCAATAAGATCTGAAAGTCTTGCATTTGTACAAGAACCAAGGAAAACATAACCTAGAGGAATATCTCTAGCAGTTTGACCTGGTTGAAGGCCCATGTAATTATAGGCTCTTTCATCATTTAAATCTTTAATTTCTGGGAATGGCGTATTAAAACTAACACCCATTTCAGGACTTGTACCCCAAGTTACTTGTGGTTCAAGATCACTTACGTCTACAGTAATTACTTTATCGTAAGTAGCATCTTCATCTGAATACAAAGTTTTCCAATCTTCAATAGCTGCTTCAAAGTTCTCTGGTTGATATTTACGTCCTCTTACATATTCAAAAGTTGTTTCATCTGGCTTCATCATGCCATATTTAGCACCAGCTTCGATTGCCATATTACAAATTGTCATTCGCTCATCCATTGTCATATTAGAAATAGCTTCACCAGCGAATTCTAAAGCGTAACCAGTACCAAAATCAACTCCGTGTTGATTGATTAAGTATAGGATAATATCTTTAGCATAAACACCAGTTGGCAATGTACCATCAACTTGAATTTTCAAGTTCTTTGGTTTAGTTTGCCATAGTGTTTGAGTTGCAAAAACATGTTCGACTTCACTTGTACCTATACCAAAAGCAATAGCTCCAAATGCACCATGCGTTGCAGTATGTGAATCTCCACATACGATAGTTTTACCTGGTTGTGTTAAACCTGTTTCTGGGCCAACCATATGCACGATACCTTGTTCATCTGAACCCATATCAAATAACTTTACACCAAATGCTTCACAGTTTTTTTGCAAAGCACTAATTTGTTTATTAGCAATTTCATCTCTAATATTGAATATATCAACTGTAGGTACATTATGATCCAATGTTCCAAACGTTCGATCGGGACGTCTTACTTTCCTATTTTGTAATCTTAAGCCTTCGAATGCTTGAGGAGATGTAACTTCATGAATAAGGTGTAAGTCGATGTATAATAATTGGGGTTCACCTTCTTTACCAGCTATTATATGTCGATTCCATACTTTATCAAATAATGTTTGAGACATGTCGTTTTCCTCCTTCTAAATATTATTTTTGATTGCTTCGAAGACTTCAGATGTACTGTTATTTCCACCTAAATCTTTAGTTGCAATACCTTTCTTGATTGTGCTAAATACGATATCTTCTAAATACTGAGCGCATTCAGGTTGATGTAAACTTTCTCTAATACACATTGCTAATGATAGTAACATACCACTTGGGTTTGCTTTATTTTGACCGGCTATATCAGGTGCAGAACCGTGTATTGGTTCATATAAACTTGGTCCATTCTCACCAAAACTTGCAGAAGGTGAAAGGCCAAGTGATCCTGGAATAACTGAAGCTTCATCACTAAGAATATCTCCAAATAAATTTTCAGTTACAATAACATCAAACTGTTTAGGATTTGTAATTAAATGCATGCTACATGCGTCTACTAAGAGATGATTTAGTGTAACATCTGGATATTCTTTAGAAACTTGTTCTAATGTTTGTCTCCAAAGTTTAGAAGAGCTTAGTACATTTTCTTTATCTACTGATGTAACGGTTTTATTTCGTTTAGTAGCTAGCTGAAATGCAACGTGTGCGATTCTTGTAATTTCTTCTTTAGTATATGCAAGTGTGTCAATTGCTTTTTCATAATCAAAATATTTTGGTTCTCCAAAATATAAACCGCCTGTTAATTCACGTACAATTATAAAATCAGTACCTTTGACGAGTTCTTCTTTTAATGGTGATAAATGTGCAGTTGATTCAGTAACAATTGTTGGTCTAATGTTAGCAAATAATTTCAATGCTTTTCTAATACCTAATAGGCCGTGTTCTGGTCTATTTTTTGGATCAGTCCATTTAGGACCACCAACGGCTCCTAATAATATTGCATCACTGTTTTGACAAGCAGTTAGAGTTTCTGGAGGTAAAGGCTCGCCATGTTTATCGATGGCGATACCTCCAAAATCTTTAGTGTCTATTTCATAATCAAAATTAAATTTCTTTGATAATAATTCTAGTATTTCAATACTACCTTCTAAAATTTCTGGACCGATTCCATCACCGGGTAGGGCAGTGATTTTGTATGTCATGACTTTACGCCTTCTTTCAATTTGTTCTCACTGTGTTTAGCATGTGCTTCAACATATGCCTTACAAGAAGCATATAGGATATCGTAGTCAATACCGATACCTGTATATACTTCGTCTTCAAATTCTACTTGAACGTGTACTTCAGCTTGAGCATCCGTACCTTCTGTAATAGATTCAATTCGATATTGTTGTAATTCAGGTGTGTAATCAAAAATTCTATCAATTGCATTATAAATTGATGTAATTGAACCTGAACCAATAGATGAGTCTTTATAAGTATTTCCTTCTTTATCTTCAATAACGACAACAGCGCTTTGTAAGCCATTCGATACAAATTGAAGTTGAAGTGCATTTACTTTATAGTATGCATTTTCTTCATGTTCACTACCTTGAAGGATAGCGTGTATATCTCGATCAGTTACTTGTTTTTTCTTATCTGCGACTGATTTGAATTGTTTAAATACTTCCACTTGTTCATCTGGTGAGAGATTATATCCAAGTTCAACTAACTTTTCGCTAAATGCGTGTTTACCAGATAGTTTACCAAGTGGTAATGAATTTTTAACAACACCGACAAGTTGAGGTGTCATAATTTCATAAGTTTCTGGGTTTTTCAAAATACCATCTTGATGAATACCAGATTCATGACTGAAGGCATTTTGACCAACGATCGCTTTGTTTCTAGGGACTCGAAGACCTGAATATCTACTTACCATGTCACTTGTGTTTTTAGTTTCAGCTAGATTGATATTAGTAGATAGGTTGTAATGATCTTGTCTAACGTGTAGTGCAAGTGCAATTTCTTCAAGAGCAGTATTACCAGCACGTTCACCGATACCATTAATTGCACCTTCAACTCTTCGTGCACCATTTTCAAAAGCAGATAGGGCATTTGCTACAGCAAGACCTAAATCATCATGACAATGAGAACTATATATCACTTCATGATCACTTTTAATTGTTTCAATAAGTGTCTTAAAGATTTGACCATATTCTGTAGGATAAGAATAACCAACCGTATCTGGAATATTGATAATATCTGCACCAGCATCAACTGCTGTTTGCACTGCTTTAATTAAAAATGGTAAAGGTGTTCTTGTAGCATCTTCAGGTGAAAATTGAACTTTTTCAAATAATGTTTTTGCATAAGTTACATTTTCAGTAATAGATGCTAATACTTGTTCTTCAGTCATTTTCAATTTATATTCCAAGTGGATAGGGCTAGTTGCTAAGAAAACATGAATTTGTCTATGTTGTGCTTCTTTTGTTGATTCATGTACAGCATCGATATCTGACTTTTTACATCTAGCTAATCCGCAAACTGCAGTTGTTGTTAATGCTTTAGCAATACTTTCTACTGATTTAAAACTACCTTCACTAGAAGCGGGGAAGCCAGCTTCTATTACATCGACTCCCCATTTTTCTAGTTGTATAGCAATTTTGAGGCGTTCATCAAATGAAAAACTGACGCCTGGTGTTTGTTCTCCATCTCTAAGTGTTGTATCAAATATTTGAATATGGTCTGACATAATAATCCTCTCCTTAAATTCTAGTACTTTTATTTAGTTTGAATACTTTTAGCTTTAACGAATGGCATCATGTCACGTAATTCTCTACCTACTGATTCGATTTGATGTCCTTGTTGCTCTTTACGCATTCTTAGGAATTCTTCGAAGCCATTTTCGTTATCTTTAATGAAGCGATCACTGAAAGCTCCTGTTTGAATATCTTTAAGTACTTCTTTCATATTTTCTTTAACATCAGGTGTGATAACACGTTCACCAGATACATAATCTCCAAATTCTGCAGTGTTTGAAATAGAATAACGCATGTTTTCCATTCCGCCTTCATACATTAAATCAACGATTAATTTCATTTCATGTAATACTTCGAAGTAAGCAATTTCTGGTTGGTAGCCAGCTTCAACTAATGTTTCGAAACCAGATTGGATAAGTTTCGTTACACCACCACAAAGTACTGCTTGTTCACCGAATAAATCAGTTTCAGTTTCTTCTTCAAAGCTTGTACCAATAACACCAGCTCTAGTAGCACCGATACCTTTTGCATAACTTAATGCTAATTGAGTTGCTTTGCCTGTAGCATCTTGATATACAGCGTATAGTGCAGGTACAGCACTTCCTTCAGTAAATGTACGTCTAACTAGGTGACCTGGTCCTTTTGGTGCAACTAAGAATACATCTACGTTTGCTGGTGGTTGAATAACTTTAAAGTGAATATTAAATCCATGAGCAAATACTAAAGCATTTCCTTCATCTAAGTTAGGTTCAATTTCTTCTTTATAAACTTGTCCTTGAATTTCATCTGGTAATAGAATCATTACAACGTCAGATTGTTTTACAGCTTCATCTACTGGATATACTTCAAAACCATCTTCTTTAGCTTGATCAAATGATTTACCTGGACGAATACCAATTACAACATCATAACCGTTATCTTTTAAGTTCTGTGCATGTGCATGTCCTTGTGAACCATATCCAACTACTGCGATTTTCTTACCTTGTAATGCGTCCTCTGTTACCGTGTTGTCATAAAATACTTTAGTCATAATAAATGCCTCCATTAATTTGTTTTATTTTGTATTATAGTAATCCTGCAGAACCTGTTCGTGACACTTGTGTCACAGGATATATTTTTAAATCATCCAATAGATTTTCTATTGTTTGATGGGTTCCAATTGCTTGAATATAAATATAATCTTCTAAATCTTTTAAAATGGTTAATTGACCTTCATAAGGCTTAATGATTTTTTCGAACGTTTGATAATCGTCAGGATGTCCTAACTTGATTAAAATAAGTTCTCTATTAAATAGGTTGTTATCTGTAATATCTAGGGCAGATATTACATTTACTTGCTTTTCTAACTGCTTAATAATTGTTTCTGTACTACTTTCATCTGAAACATCCACAATAAATGTAATATTTGTGATGCCCTCTGTTTCAGTAGGCGTTGCAGAAAGAGAAACAATGTTGTATTGTCTCCTTACAAAAATGCTTGTAAGTCGGTTGAGTGTACCCGCTCTATCGAGTACTTGAGTCTTAATTGTTCTTTTCATTATTCAACGCCCTCCATTTTGTAGTTTGGTTGTCCACTTGGAACCATTGGAAGTACTGGTTCAGAAGGGGAAATTCTAATTTCGATTAAGGCTGGGCCTTTATGAGCGAATGCTTCATCAAGTGTAGATTCTAATTTGTCGTTAGAATCGATCATGAAACCTTTAACACCATAGCTTTCAGAAAGCTTCATAAAGTCAGGCTGCCCAGCAAATACTGAATGAGAAAAACGTTGGCTATAAAATTTATCTTGCCATTGTTTAACCATACCTAAAGCACCATTGTTGATTAATACGATTTTGATGTCATTATCAAATTCATTTAAAATGGCCATTTCTTGGTTAGTCATTTGGAAACCACCGTCACCAACAAAGGCAACAACTGTCTTGTCAGGGTGTGCAAACTTGGCACCCATAGCAGCTGGAATACCGAAGCCCATTGTTCCTAAACCACCGCTTGTAATAATTTGACCATGTGTTTTAAATGGATAATATTGTGCAACCCACATTTGATGTTGACCTACGTCAGTTGCAACAAGTGCATCTCCGTTTGTAATCTTTCCGATATACTCAATTGCTTGTTGAGGCTTAATGAAGTCATCAGTTGGTTTGTCGTATCTAAATGGATATGTTGCTTTATTTGATAGACAATGTTCATACCATTCATGATGGATAAGCTCATGAGAATCATATTCTAATAGTGCTTCTAATGTTTGTTTTGCATCGGCAATAATACCTAAATCTGTAGGAATGATTTTGTTAATTTCACATGGATCGATATCTACATGAATAACTTTAGCGTCTTTTGCGAATTCATCTGGGTTACTTGCTAGACGATCATCAAATCGACTTCCAAAGTTAATTAACAAATCACATTCTGTTAATGCCATGTTACTTGCATATGATCCATGCATACCGCCCATACCTAAGAATAATGGGTCAGAGTAGGGGATAGAACCTAATCCAAGCAAAGTGTTTACAACAGGAATTTTGTATTTATTAGCAAATGCTGTAAGTTCCTTTGAAGCTTCAGCGTGGTTAACACCAGCCCCAGCAAGGATAATTGGTTTCTTAGCTAAACGAATCATTTGGATAACTTGTTCAATCTCTTTATCTTCTGGCGTTAAGTTAATATGATATCCAGGTAAATTAAGCTCTCTTGGAGAAACTTCAACTGTTTCTAGAACACCGATATCTTTAGGAAAATCGATTACAACTGGCCCTTTACGACCAGTTGAAGCAATATGAAATGCTTCATCAATAATCTTTGGAATATCTTTTACATCTGTAATTTGATAATTATGCTTTGTAATAGGTGTTGTCATAGAGAGTAAATCCGCTTCTTGGAAAGCATCTTTACCAATACCTGGTCTGTGAACTTGTCCAGTCAGTACAACTAGTGGAATTGAATCACTCATAGCATCAGCTATTCCAGTAATTGTATTAGTTGCGCCAGGTCCACTTGTAACGACTACAACACCAGGTTTACCTGTAACTCTTGCATATCCTTCAGCTGCGTGAACTGCACCTTGCTCGTGTCTCGTAAGAATATGAGGCACTTTACCTTCATAAAAGGCATCATATAAAGGCAAGACAGCACCGCCAGGATATCCAAAGATGTAATCGACTTCTTGATCAATAAAGGATTGGACAAGTAATTCTGCCCCTGTGTAAGTTATTGTCTTTTCTTTAGTTGCTTCATCTGGTTCTTTGTATGATTTAGTAGTTAGTGCCATGCAAATCACTCCTTAAATTAGTTCGTCCGGTACTTTCAAGATGCCTCCTGTATTTGCACTTGTTACAAGGGCAGTGTATCTTGCAAGATAACCAGTCTTAACTTTAGCTTTAAATGGTTCAATGTTTTGTTTTCTAGCATGTAATTCTGCTTCAGAAACATTTACATCTAATGTACGATTCGTTAAATCGATGATGATTTCATCACCGTCTTGGATGAGTCCGATAGGTCCACCCGCGGCAGCTTCTGGTGAAATATGTCCGACAGCGATACCTCTTGTTGCACCAGAGAATCGACCATCTGTAATTAATGCAACATCTTTACCTAAACCTCTACCGACGATAGATGAAGTAGGTGCTAACATTTCTGGCATTCCAGGTCCACCTTTAGGGCCTTCATAACGAATGACAACAACGTGACCTTCTCTAACAGTATGGTTATCAATTGCTTCAACCGCTTCATCATGTGAACTAAAGCAAATCGCTTTACCAACAAATTTCTTGATTGATGGATCAACACCACCAACTTTAATAGCAGCACCATCTGGCGCGATATTTCCAAATAACATTGATAAGCCACCAGTTTCAGAGAATGGATTATCTCTTGTATGGATAACTTCTGTATTTTTAATTTCACGATGTTCGTTATTTTCTCTTAATGTTTTGCCTGTGACTGTAATACGGTCAGGATGTAAAACATTATCGAGTTTGAGTAATTCACCGATGATAGCTGGTACACCGCCTGCTTCATGTACATCATGCATTGAGTATGAAGAACTTGGTGCAATTTTAGATAGGTAAGGTGTACGTTTAGCTATTTCATTTACTCTATTTAAGTCATAATCGATACCAGCTTCATTTGCTAAAGCTAAAGTATGAAGGACTGTATTTGTAGAACCACCCATTGCCATATCTAAAGCAAATGCGTCATCAATTGCATCTTTAGTAATGATGTCTTTAGGTTTAATGTCTTTTTTAACTAAGTCCATTAGTTTAAAGGCTGCTTCTCTAATTAATTCTCTTCTTTCTTCTCCTACAGCAATAGCTGTTCCGTTATAAGGTAATGCTAATCCTAATACTTCCATTAAGCAGTTCATTGAATTTGCTGTAAACATGCCTGCACATGAACCACAAGTAGGGCATGCGTTCTTTTCCATATCTAAGAATTCTTCTTTCGTCATTGAACCACCTTTGAATGATCCAACTGCTTCAAACATCGAAGATAAAGTTAATGCTTTACCTGTTGCAGATAAACCAGCTTTCATTGGGCCACCTGAACAGAAGATAGCTGGTACGTTTGTTCTAACAGATGCTAGTAACATACCAGGTGTAATCTTGTCACAGTTTGGCATGTAGAATACGCCGTCAAACCAGTGTGCGTTAATAACAGTTTCAGCTGCGTCAGCAATAACTTCTCTACTTGGTAATGAGTAGCGCATCCCGATGTGACCCATTGCTATACCATCGTCAACACCGATTGTATTGAATTCAAATGGAATACCACCTGCTTCTCTAATCGCTTCTTTTGCGATATCCGCCAATTCCCTTAAATGAACATGTCCTGGGACAATATCAATGTAAGAATTGCAAATCGCAATAAATGGTTTATTCATATCCGTTGGGCTCTTGATTTGTCCTGTTGCATGTAATAGGCTTCTTGCAGGTGCTTGGTGATCACCTTTTTTGATCATGTCACTTCTCATAATTACACTCCTCTAGAAAAATAAAAAAGCAACGTCCCAATAAATATGGGACGTTGCTTCGAGTCCCATTCAAGTAGAAATAGGACTTAAACCATACAGTAAATTGAAACTTACTGTTGTTCGAGTCCTTCTAAGCGTAATAAAATCACTAATATGCTGTATTCGATTGTCGGTTTATTTGCCGTCATTGTGAATTTCATTACAACTCGTCCTTTCTTCTCAAATGTGAACCATATTTTTAGTTAAGATTTTTGAATAGTTAAAAAATTTATGTACTAAATTTAACGCATATCAGAATACATGTCAACAGAAGATTTAGATTTTTCTAAAAATTTAGATAATGAAAGCGTTTTATTGATAAATGAACCATTCATTACCCAATTAAATAAATATTTGTTATAATAGTTCAGTTAGTTTAAGTAAAGAAAAGGTAGGTGCCAAATTAGTGATTATTCAAGTTGACTCATTAGAAAAAACGCAGCAAATTGCTGAAAAATTAGCTCAAGTTGTAACTGAAAATGATATTATTTTGTTGAATGGAGATTTAGGAGCGGGTAAAACCACTTTTAGCCAATATTTCGGAAAGGCTTTAGGCGTTAAAAGAAACATTAATTCACCTACCTTTAATATAATAAAGTCCTATAAAGGGAGATTGCCTTTTCATCATATGGATTGTTATAGATTAGAAGATAGTGATGAAGATTTAGGATTTGATGAATACTTTAATGATAATGGTGTTACGATAATTGAATGGAGTGAATTCATTCAAGAATATTTACCTAAAGAGCGTTTAGAAATCAACATTAAGTATATTGACGCCGATAAAAGGGTGTTTGAAATAATTTCTAAAGGTGAACATTATAAACAGATAAAGGAAGTGCTAAATGATGACAACATTACTAATTGATACTTCTAATCAACCTTTAGCAGTAGCACTTGTTAAAGATGGAAATGTATTAATCAATTATCAGTCCAATATAAAGAAGAATCATTCATTACAATTAATGCCCGTTATTGAATCGTTAATGGATGAAGCGCAATTAACACCTCAATCATTGTCAGATATAGTCGTTGCCAATGGACCAGGTTCGTATACGGGGTTAAGAATTGGTATTACAACTGCAAAAACGATGGCATATACTTTGGATATTCCTTTATATGAAGTTTCATCTTTAAAGGCATTAGCAGCAACATATAACAACGAAAATGATCTTATTGTACCTTTATTTGATGCTAGAAGAGACCATGTATTTGCTGGTGTTTATCAATATAAGGATGATAAATTAGAAACAATCAAAGAAGATAGTTATATTTCTATTGAAGCATTGAATCAATTTTTAAAATCACAAAATCATCCATATATATTTATTGGTCACGATGTATTAAAGTTACAAGATAAGTTAGAAGGTAGAAGTCTTTCAAAATTACCTGATGCTTCAATAATGTATAACATTAAGGAACAACCGGTGTTAAATGTTCATGAACTAAAACCAAGATATCTAAAATTATCAGAGGCGGAACAAAATTGGAAAAACAATCAAACGAAGCATTAGAAATTAGAAAAATGTCAATTGAAGATGTCCCTCAAGTATACGAAATAGAAAATCATAGTTTTACGCAAAGTTCATGGTCTATTGACGCATTCTATCATGAGTTAGAGAAAAATGAATTTGCGCATTATTTTGTTGTATCTATAGGTGAAGAAATCATTGCATATTGTGGATTGTGGTTAGTTATTGATCAAGCACAAATTACGACAATATCTGTTGCCGAGCAATATAGAGGTAATGGAATAGGACAAATGTTATTAGAATATGCGATGACTTTTGCTAGTGCAACTTGTACAACGATGAGCTTAGAAGTAAGAGTGGATAATGAAGCGGCGAGACATGTTTATGAGAAAGCTGGCTTTACGTATGGTGGCGTTAGGAAAAATTATTATGGTGATGGAGAGGATGCTAAAGTGATGTGGGTGAGTCTAAAAAATGTCTGAATCAATTATATTAAGTATAGAAACAAGTTGTGATGAAACAGCAGCAAGTGTCATAAAAAACGGCAATGAAATTATCAGTAATGAAGTTGTAACACAAATGATGACACATAAAAAATTTGGCGGTGTAGTACCAGAAGTAGCGAGTCGTCAACACGTTGAAGTTATGACAACAGTGATTGATGAAGCTTTGAAAAATGCAAATATGCAAATGGATGACATTGATGCAATAGCTGTAACAGAAGGTCCAGGATTAATTGGTGCTTTACTTGTCGGTGTTGCAAGTGCTAAAGCTTTAGCATTTAGTCATCAAAAGCCACTTATTCCAGTTCATCATATTGCAGGGCATATTTATGCTAATCATCTCGTTAAACCATTAGAATTTCCTTTAATTGCATTAATAGTTTCTGGTGGACATACAGAACTGATTTACATGAAAAATCATTTAGATTTTGAAGTTATAGGTGAAACGCGTGATGATGCAGTCGGTGAAGCATATGACAAAGTTGCTAGAACAATAGATTTACCATATCCAGGAGGTCCTGAAGTTGATAGACTTGCACAAATCGGTCAAGATACTTTGAATTTCCCTAGAGTATGGTTAGAGAAAGACAGTTATGATTTCAGTTTCAGTGGGTTGAAAAGTGCGGTTATTAATACATTGCATAATAAAAAGCAAAAAAATGAAGAAATCATTAAAGAAGATGTTGCGACTAGTTTCCAAAATAGTGTTGTTGAAGTACTTGTCGGCAAAACAATGGCCGCAGTTAAAGACTATGATGTTCAACATTTAATTGTAGCTGGTGGTGTAGCTGCGAATAAAGGTTTGCGTCATGCACTTGAACAAGAATCAAACAAATTAGGAATAGATCTTAGTATTCCACCATTAAATTTATGTACAGATAATGCTGCCATGATAGGGTCAGTAGCTCATTTCTTATATGAAAATAACCGCTTTTCAAATATGAAATTAAACGGTAAAAGTTCTCTAGATATTGAAGCATTTTAATATACAATAATTTGTAATATTGCACTATAGACGTTATACTCAATATGATATAAAAAGATTGAGGAGTCGTTGTAAAGTGGAAGTGAATACTTATTTTAATTTTAAAAATAGTATTGAAGCATTAAAGTTCTACGAAGAAAAATTAGGTGCAACGGATATTATGAGAGTTCCGGGTAACCATGAGATGTTTAAAGATGCACCTGATGAATTTAAATTGCCCGAATCTTTTACAATGAACGCGAGCTTTAACTTATTAGGGAAGACATTTTTATGTAGTGACACTTGGCAAAATAAAGATATTAATAACGAAGGCGCTCAAGCATGTTTTCAGTTTAATTATAACGATGAAGAAGATAGAGCAGCTGTCATCGAATTGTTTAAGAAAGCAGAAGAAGCGGGTTGTAAAATTGATATGCCTTTAAACGAGGTAGAGTGGTCACCACTCTTTGGTTCATTCCAAGATCCATTTGGTGTAACTTGGATGGTAAATGCATATACAGAATAGGATAAAAGGACGTTCAAAAATTTTGAACGTCCTTTTTTATTTGCGTGCGTATTTGCCTTCACTATTCGTATAGTCAGTATAATCTTTTATACGTTGATCATATTCTTCTTTAGTTATAATTTTATGTTTCAATAGTTCCTTAGCTTTCGTTGTATAATTTTCAATGTTAGATTGTTTCATAAATCATCATCCCTTCTGAAGCATACACAAGACCAATTAATCAATGAAATTTAACTCTAAGCACATCATTAACTTCAAAATTAAAGTAGAATTTATAACTAAAGTCTATAAACAAGAAAATTGGTTACATAAATTATAAGTCTTAATTGATATTAAATCTAGCCTAATTGATAAATATATTAATATTTTAGTCATTTCAACATTTAGAATTTAAAATATTTACAAAAAATACATGAAGGTCACCTATTCATCATAAAGTCAATACAGAACATTTGTACTTGTGCACAAGTTAACCACATTTTGTGGATAACATTAGTATAAGTTTTTAAATATTTGTGGATAAAATAGTTGATTCAGATCGATATTTTACATTTTACTTGTGGATAACTAGGATAACTTTGTGGATTACTTGAAAAATAAGACTTTTTGATGTGTATAAAGATGTGCTTAATTATTTCAGAAAAAAACGACTGAGGTGTAAAATTTACCTCAGTCGTTTTTCGTTAATTTAACTTACTTTCAAGTTCTTCCCATTTTTCCATATTTTCTTCGAGCAAACGTTCTGCTTCAACTCGTAAGTTATTGATTTCATTACTTTTTTCAATATCATTAAATATCTCTGGTAACGTAAGTTGATGTTCATAGTCAGAGATTTGTTCTTCATATGTTGAAATATTATTTTCGATTTCTTCTAACTGTCTTTCGAGTTTACGCTTTTCTTTTTTTAGTTGTTTTTGATTTGCGTAATATTGATCGTCTTTAGGCGTTTCAGTAGATTGGATGTCTTCTTGTTCATAACGACTAATAGCCTCACGTTGTTCTAGCTTTTCTAAATAATATTGGTAATCTCCTCTAAATAATTCATTTCCACTTTGTGTGATGTGGAAAATATTATTTGCTAGTTCGTTAATAAAATAACGGTCATGAGATACAAAGAGTAATGTACCTTCAAAATTTTGCAAAGCTTGTTCCAGCATTTCTTTAGAATCGATATCTAAGTGGTTGGTAGGTTCATCTAGAATGAGTACATTGTTTTTTTCTAACATGAGCAAAGCGAGTTGAAGTCTGGCTTTTTCTCCACCTGATAAATCATTGATGACTTTTTTTACTTCTTCTTGAGTAAATAAAAATCTACCTAAAATCGTTCTAATATCTTTCTCAGGCATATGTGCATACTGATTCCAAACATAGTCTAAGATTGTCATATTAGAAGTGAATTCTGCTTGTTTTTGGTCGTAATAACCGATTTGAATATTGGAACCATAAACAATATTACCACCTAAAGCAGGTATTTTTTGAGCAATTGTTTTGATTAACGTAGATTTACCAATACCATTTGGACCAATTATCGCAATACGATCATGTCGTTTAACTTCTAAGTTGATAGGTGGTGTAATGCTTTTAGAATAACCAATATCTAAATTTTGAACTTTAAGTACATCTTCACCTGTAGCTCTGTTTATTTCGAAATTTATTTGTGCACTTTTAGCATCAAGTCTCGGCTTTTCGATTCTTTCCATTCTTTCTAATACTTTACGACGACTTTTTGCCATGCCACTTGTCGAAGCACGTGTAATATTTTTTTCGACAAATGTTTCTAATTTTTTAATTTCACTTTGTTGTCTTTCGTATTCAGCCATGACTTTTTCGTAATGTGCATCTCGTTCTTTTAAGAATTTACTATAATTACCGACATACTTTTTAACAGAACCTAAAGCGACATCATATACTTGATTGACTATTTTATCTAAAAAGTATCTGTCATGACTGATAATAACGATCGCGCCTTTAAAATGTGTTAAATAATTCTCTAGCCATTCAGTTGTTTCCATATCTAAATGGTTCGTAGGTTCATCGAGTAATAGTAAATCAGGTTCACTTAATAACATTTGAGCCATAGATAATCTTGTTTTTTGGCCACCACTAAAGGATTGAATTTGTCTATCAAAGTCAGATTCTTTAAAATCTAAACCTGTTAAAACGGTTTTAATTTTGCTTTCGTAATTATAGCCATCCATTAATTCATATTGATTAGATAACGCTTCGTATTGTGACAATTTTTCTTTATATATATCTTGGTCATATTCATCAGCATGAATACTTAACCAATCTGTTAAAGTTTTCATTTTATCTTCAATATTGATAACGTCTTTAAATGGTTTTTTCATTTCATTCATAACACTGTCATTAGAATCTAATGTCATTTGTTGAGTAAGGTAACCCATCGTAACTTGTTTACCTTTAGAAATATTTCCTTCATCATACGATTCGACACCAGCGATGATTTTCATTAATGTTGTTTTTCCCGCGCCATTTCTTCCGACAATAGCGATTCTTTCACCGGTTTTTACTTCGAAATCTACATCAGAAAAGATAACTTCTCCATCATAAGATTTCTCTAATTTATTTATTTGTAAAAGTATCATGTTTACACCTCTCTATTAGTTATTATTTTACATGAAAACGAGTGATAATTGTATGTAAATCACATACAATATTTATATAGTTATTTTACGTGAAGTTTGTTATAATTAAGCCATTAGATGTGAACGCAATCACATTATTTTATATTGGAAAAGGTGAGGATTTTGGCAAAGAATGATGTGAAGATCCCTAAAGCAACTTTGAAACGTTTGCCTCTTTATTATAGATTTGTTAGCACATTGCATAATTCTGGCGTAGATCGTGTTTCATCGAAAGAATTAAGTGAAGGACTTAAAATTGATTCAGCTACTATTCGTCGAGATTTTTCGTATTTTGGTGAATTAGGTAAAAAGGGTTATGGTTACAATATTAGTTATTTACTTAAATTTTTTAGAACAACGCTTGAACAAGATGATATGACTAAAGTCGCAATCGTTGGTGTTGGTAATTTAGGTACTGCACTTGTGAATTATAACTTTACTGTTAATGATAGAATGCAAATTGTAGCTGCTTTTGATCAATCAGAAGATATCATTGGTAGTATGGTTGGTAAATTAACTGTGGATAGTATGGATGATTTTGAAAAGGTAGTTGAAGAAGTAGGTATACAAGTTGTAATATTAACAGTACCACAACAAGCAGCTCAAAAAGTTGCGGATCGTATAACATCTTCGGGTATTACTGGTATTTTGAATTTTACACCTCAAAGAATTAATGTGCCTGAGAAAGTGCAGGTTCATCATATAGATTTAGGAATTGAATTACAATCTTTAATCTTCTTTATGAAGAATCAATAGGAGGGTATCAAATGGAAGCTTTAATGTTTATTAACACACTTGGTATTTCAGGACCAGTCAGTTTATTATTTATAGGGGTAGTTGCATTAATCATATTTGGACCAAAGAAATTACCACAATTCGGTAGAGCAATGGGTTCAACTTTGAAAGAATTTAAAGATGCGACTGATGGCATGACAAACTTTGATGAGAAGAAAAGCACTCCAGAAGATAGCAAAGATAAAGAAGTTAAATAGAATTTTATTTAACAGATGTTCCCATGTATGTGGCGGGTTTCCTGCCACATCTTTTTTAGATTGGAGGTAAGACGGTGGATAAAGACAATTTAACATTTGTCGAACACTTAGAAGAACTTCGTGGACGTATTATGATCATTGCATATTTCCTTGTTGGTGGTCTCATCGTTGGTTTTTTCGTAGCTAAACCCGTTATTTTTTATATAACAAATGATGATTTCACACAAACATTAGAACTCAATGCATTTAGAATAACGGATCCATTAACGATATACATAACAATGATAATTGTGATTGCATTTATCATAGTATCGCCTGTTATTTTATACGAATTATGGGCATTTATATCTCCAGGTTTACATCCTAAAGAACAAAAAGTGACATTAAGTTACATACCATTTAGTTTGATTTTATTTGTAGGTGGTTTATTATTCTCATACTTTGTTATTTTTCCGTATTTAATTTCGTTCACAATGGGATTAGCTGATGATATGGGGATTAAGCAAACTATCGGGATTAAAGAGTACTTTAGTGAAATGTTTAAATTTACAATACCATTCGGATTTGTCTTTCAATTACCAATTTTATTACTATTTTTAACGAGATTAGGTATCGTTACACCGATGTTTTTAAAGAAAAATAGAAAATATGCATATTTTATTTTACTTGTTGTGGCTGCGTTAATCGCACCACCTGACTTTATGACACATATGTTGTTTACTTTACCGATGATTTTACTTTATGAAATCAGCATAATTATTTCAAAAATCGGCTATAAAAAATATTTAAAAGCAGAACAAAAATTAATGGAAGAAGAACTTGGGATGGATGAAGAAGATAAAGAGCAGCTGTAGCTTAATGCTATGGCTGTTTTTTTATTGAATTGTCTGATATTTGTAATCAAATGTTAACTTGAATATGTGTTGTATATGATATATTATTATTCCTATCATTGTAATAGGAATAAGGAGTTGTTTATATGGTTTGGATGATTATAAGTGGACTTATAGTCGGAATATTACTTGGCTTTGTTATGCAAAGAACACGTTTTTGTTTAACAGGCGGGTTTAGAGATATGTATGTACAGAAAAATAATAAAATGTTTTATGCTTTATTAATAGCGATCTCTATTCAAAGTATTGGATTATTTACACTAGTAGGATTAGGCGTATTTAAGTTAGAAGCTGCAACATTTCCATTAGTAGGTACGATATTTGGATCATTTGTATTTGGTATCGGAATTATCTTAGCTGGTGGATGTGCGACTGGGACTTGGTACAGAGCAGGCGAAGGATTAATTGGAAGCTGGATAGCCTTAGTATTATATGGTGTAACAGCAGCAATTATGAAATCTGGACCATTAAACCCTGTTCAAGAAAAAATTAATTCATATAGTGTCGTTAACTCTAATATGGCAGAAACACTTAATGTACCTGTATGGGTATTGATTGCAATTTTAGTGATTGTTACAGTTTATTTTGTGACAAAGACACTAAAAAAACCAAAAGTAGCAATTCCTCAATTAAAACAAAAATATACAGGCATTCGTCATATCTTATTTGAAAAAAGATATCACCCATTTGCAGCTGCTATTGCAGTAGGGATAATAGCTTTAATTGCTTGGCCAATGAGTGCTTCAACAGGAAGAATTGCTGGCCTTGGTATTACAACACCTTCAGCAAATATCGTGCAATACTTAGTTACAGGTGATGCTTCATTAATAAACTGGGGCGTATTTTTAGTACTTGGTATATTTATCGGTTCATATATTGCTGCAAAAGGTTCAAGAGAATTCAAATGGAGAATGCCAGATACTAAGACAATAAGAAACAGTGTTATCGGTGGTGCTTGTATGGGTGTTGGTGCATCATTAGCAGGCGGATGTTCAATCGGTAATGGTTTAGTTTCAACTGCAGCAATGAGTTGGCAAGGTTGGGTTGCTTTACCATCAATGATCGTTGGTGCATGGTTTATGAGTTATTTCATCTTTGTTAAACCTAGAAAAGCAAGACAAACAAAAGCACAAGTAAGTACACAAAGTATTTAATAAAAGGAGTTAATATATATGGTACATGAATTAGGTACAGTAGGAATGGTATGTCCGTTCCCTTTAATAGAAGCGCAAAATAAAATGGATGAATTACAAGTAGGCGAACAATTGAAAATTGATTTTGATTGCACGCAAGCGACAGAAGCACTTCCAAATTGGGCAGCAGAGAATGGCTATCCCGTTACAAATTATGAACAACTTGGAGATGCTTCATGGACAATAACGGTTGAAAAACAATAAATTACATTTAACCTAGAAACAAAGCCAAATGTCTTTGTTTCTAGGTTTTTTTGTTTAAAACTGTATTTTATTTATAAAGAATTGGAAACGGTTTTATGATAGAATAAATGACTGAGAGGTGTATACATGAAGACGATTAAAGATATTGCTAATATGGCAGGTGTTTCTAAAAGTACAGTTTCTAGATATTTAAATGGCGGCTCCATTAGTAAAAGTACAAAAGAAAAAATACATAAAGTAGTAGAAGAAACAGGATATAAACCGAATCAATTTGCACAAAGTTTAAAGGCTAAGAGAACAGGTCTGATCGGTGCAATTGTACCTAGGCTAGATTCCTATGCAACGACTGAAACGTTAAAAGGTATAGAAACAACTTTACTGAAACAAAATGTTCAAACAATGATTGTGAATACAGATTTATCAAAAGATAGAGAAATTGATTCTATTTATATGTTAGCTAAGCGTAAAGTGGATGGCATTATTTTGATGGCAACGAACATTTCTGAAGAACATATGAAAGCAATTGAGTCAGTTGAATGCCCAATTGTTATTGTTGGTCAATCGCATGAATCACTTTTATCGATTGTTCACGATGATTTCCAAGCAGGTAATCAAGTTGCAGAATGGTTATTGAAACATCAAAAGCACAATATTACATATATCGGTGTTTCTGAACATGACATTGCAGTTGGTAAGACGAGAAAAGAAGGCCTGTTTGTCCCACTAAAGGAACAAGGCATCGAACCAACATTTATTGAAAGTAGTTTCAGTATTAAAGATGCACAAATATTGGGTAATGATATTGAGTTGAGAGAAGACGAAGTTATTGTCGCAGCTACGGATAATATAGCTTTAGGTATATACCACACACTTTTAAAAAGAGAAGTTGATATGCCAACAATTATTGGATTTGGTGGAAATAAGATGACAGAAATTGTGGCACCTCATATTGGGACAGTAAAGTTTAACTATTATTTAGCAGGTGAGACAGCAGTTCATGTATTAAATAAAAGTATAAATAACGAAACGGTAGAAAAATTAAATATTATTGAAACACAATTTGAATGGTTAAAAAATTAAGCCTTTCAAGTATGCTAAAATATATATATTATGGAACCCGTCTAAATCGGATGTAAGGAGAATGATAATGGTAAATTGGACACGAGAAGAAAGATATAAAAAATTATCAGACATATCTGATGAAGCATACAATGAATTAATAGATAAAGTAAATGCGTCAAAATGGCGTCAAACTTTTCATATTCAACCAAAAACAGGATTGTTAAATGATCCAAATGGATTGGTTTATCATAATGGTGTTTATCATATATTTCATCAATGGTTTCCGCTTGGTGCAGTACATGGTTTGAAGTATTGGTATCATTATACAAGCAAAGATTTATTAGAATTTAAAGATGAGGGAATCGCTTTAGTGCCTGATACAGAATATGATAGTCACGGTGTATATTCGGGTAGTGCTTTTGATTATAATGGCAAGTTATATTTAATGTATACGGGAAATGTACGTAATGAAAATTGGGATCGTAAATCTGTCCAAATGATTGCTGAACAATTAGAAGATGGTACTTTTAAAAAGTTTGATCAACCAGCTATTCCAAACAAGCCAGAAGGATATACTGAACATTTTAGAGACCCTAAAGTATGGTTTGAGAATGAAAAATACTATGCAATATTTGGTATTCAAAGAGAGAATGAAACAGGTACGGCTGTTATATATGAATCTGAAAATATTCAAGATTGGAACTTTAAAGGCGAAATTGAAACACGACTGCAAAACTTCGGTTATATGTGGGAATGTCCAGATTTATTTAAGTTAAATGATAAAGATGTATTTATCTTTTCACCTCAAGGTATTGAAGCGGAAAATAACCAATTCGAGAACATCTATCAATCTGGTTATTTAATTGGTGATTTTGATATTGATACGTTGAAGTTTGAGCACCAAGAATTTCTTGAATTAGATCAAGGCTTTGACTTTTATGCCCCACAAACATTCTTAGATGAACATGGTGACAGAATTTTAATTGGTTGGATGGGTCTTCCTGAAATAGATTATGCTACAGATGAAGAAGGTTGGGCACATTGTTTAACGATTCCAAGAGTACTCACAATTGAAGATGATAAACTGAAACAAAGACCTATAAAAGCACTTGAAAAATTAAGAACAAATAAAGAAACTGCTGAAGGTTATGCTAATAAACATTCAGTTAAACTCCACCCATATGAAGGTAAACAATTTGAATTAATGATTGAGATACTAGAGAATGAAGCTAGCGAAATATACTTTGATTTAAGAGTTTCTAAAAAATGTTCAACGCAAATTATTTATAATACACGTTCTAAACAACTTACTTTAGATCGATTTGAAAGTGGTATTGTAAGTGAAGCGGTTGAGAAGACAACTCGTACAACAACTTTAGATAATGACTTAAAAGAGTTGAGAATTTATAGCGATACATCTAGTTTAGAAATTTTCGTTAACGATGGTGAAAAAGTATTAACAACGAGAATATTCCCTGATGAAGATGCTGTTAATTTCAGAACTTCTACAGAGTCTGGTCAAGTTTACTTGAAGTTTACGAAATATGACTTACAACTAAATAACTAAACGAATAAAAAACACTTGTTGTTCTGATACAGCAAGTGTTTATTTTAATATCAGTAAATTGTAAGAAATATGAATAAGTTATTACAAAATATTAATTCTGTGTAACATATGGCGTACAAGCATAGAAAACAAAGAAACATTCCTTTATACTTTAACTATTAATTAATGTAGAGGAGGGGAAGAATTTTTATGAAGATATTTAAAAATGCTATGATTTCAACATTACTATTATCTTCTATGGCATTTGGAGTAGCACACGGGAATAATACAGATGCAATAGAAAGCAATGAATCTAGTACAAAAGATACTTCTCCGAACACAACTCAAGAACAATCGAATCAAAATATAGAAGCACAGCAATCCAATAAAACTGATTCAAATAGCAAACAAAATAGTAAAACTGAGGAAACAACTACTGAACCGAAGTCAGAAGAAAATTCAAGCACTGAGGAACAGTCATCAGAAGAACCTACTAGAGATAAAAAGTCTGAACAAAAATCAGATGAACAGCCTAGTAAAGAAGAACCAACAACAGAAGAACCAAGTACAGAGCCGAAATCAGATCAGAAACCAAGTACAGAAGAACCGAAGACTGATGAAAAGCCTAGTATAGAGGAGCCAACAACAGAAGAACCAAGCACGGAAGAACCAAAAACAGATGATAAACCAACTTCAGAGGAACCAACAACAGAAGAGCCAAAGACAGATGATAAACCAACTTCAGAGGAACCATCAACAGAAGAGCCAAGTACTGAACCAAAATCTGGCGAAAAACCGAGCACTGAAGAACCTTCAAGTAATGATAACAATCATCAAGTACCACCACCGAACCAATCCAATAGTGGGAAACCATCTTCTGAAGAACCTAAAACTAATGAACCAAATTCAAATAGCAATAATGATCAAAATGTAAATCAATATAAACCAACAATGCCAGCATATCCTAATACAAATGAAGTAGGGGATGGATATTACAATCCGCAATACACTGATGAAAAAGCGCCTAAATTTATACCTGGCCATTCAGAAGCATATTATAGTAAATTGGATGAAGATGTACTAGCGCTCGTAACAAGTAAAGTTGGTAGTAGACCTGATTTAGCACAACCAAAATTTAAAAAGACTAATAAAACGACAGAAACAACTTCAGTAGATGATGATACTAAAACAGAGACAACTCAAACTACAACAGAAAGTTTTGAAACAACTTCTGACGACAAAGGTGTTTCTAAACCATTCATCATTGGTATTTCAATCGCAATCGTACTAGTATTAGGAGTCATCATATTATTCATAATGCGAAGATTTTCAAAATCATAAATAAAATAAAAGTGAGTCTGGGACAGAAATGTTCTAGACTCTTTTTCATATTTTTAGAAATTGGGAGGCTGAATATTGCAAGTGAGGCGTGATAAGCAATGTTGGAGGACCTTGTATTTATCAAGACTGGACAAACAAGATAAATAAGCGCCTTGTATTTATCAAGACTGCCCAAACAAGATAAATAGGAGCTCTGTATTTATCAAGACTGGTGAAACAAGATAGATAGACGCTATCTATGTTGCAAGACATACCAAACAAGCAACATAGAACTCCTGTATGTTGCAAGACTCCCTAAACAAGCAACATAGAACTCCTGTATGTTGCAAGACCCACCAAACAAGCAACATAGAACCTCACACTAATATTGATTTTTCCAAATAAAAGAGACTGGTATATAATGTAATGTCTCAGTCTCTTCTAGTATCTTGGGAGTAAACTTCTGTCTCGCACCAACTTTTTTATTAAAATTTACTTTGATCAATATTCTGTGTTGCTTTGTATAATGTTTCTATAATGGATTTTACAGTACCTTCTTCAAATGGAGATTGTAACTGAACAGATGCCATAATATCAATAAATGATTGTGAACCGCCAATTTGACATATTTTCAAGTAATCAGACCATGCTTGTTCTGGATCAGCTTCTTGTTTAATGAAAAATTGCATTGCACAAATTGTCGCTAATGTATAATCAATATAATAAAATGGTGATGCAAAAATATGACCTTGTCTATGCCAGAATGCACCATTTTCAAGATGTTGAATATTGTCATAGTCTACACTTGGGAAGTATTTATTTTCTAAATCTGACCAAGCTTTTCTACGTTCTTCTGAAGATATGTCTGGGTTCTCATAAACAAAGTGTTGGAATTCATCCACTGCTACACCGTACGGTAAGAATTTAATATTGTCTTCTAAGTGTGCTAGTTTAAATTTATCCGTATCTTTTTTGAAAAATAATGGCATCCATGGATAAGTTAAATATTCCATGCTCATTGAATGAATTTCACATGCCTCTGAAGTAGGGAAGTAATATTCGGGTACAGAATACTTCAAGCTTTCATATACTTGGAAAGCATGTCCGGCTTCATGGGTCATAACTTCAATATCACCTTGTGTGCCATTAAAGTTGGCAAAGATGAATGGTGATTTAAAATCATTAATGATTGTACAATATCCACCACTTTCTTTTCCTTTTTTAGCTTCTAAATCAAATAATTGTTTATCAATCATAAAATCTATAAAATGACCAGTTTCTTTAGAACGTTCATGGTACATTTTTTTAGCATTTTTCACGATTTCTTCTGTAGATATTTGTGGTTTAGGCGATCCAGTTTTAAAAGTGAAATTATTATCGTAAGCTTTTAAACTGTCAACGCCAATACGTTTCGCATGCTGAGATTTGATGTCTTCAGTAATAGGTACGACATGTTCTTTAACTTGCTCTCTAAAAATTTTTACATCATTTGCGTCGTAACCAATTCTTTGCATTCTATCATAGCCTAGTTGAACAAAGTTCTCGTATCCTAATTTTAGAGCTATTTCATGTCTTGTTTTTACAAGATCATCATAAATACGATCTAAATCCTCTAGATGATCTGCAAAAAACTGTTCTCTAGCTTTAAAAGCATCTTTTCTAATTTCTCTATCTTCGTTGATTAAGTACTTACTGAATTGTGATAAGTTCAAATGTTCACCGTTATAGTCAATATCTGCTGAAGCAATTAATTTATCATATTCGCTTACTAATTTATTTTCTTTAACAAGTAAGTCATTAATAGAAGGATTATATGTATTGAGAGCAACTTCTGCTAAAGAAAATAGTTGTTGTCCAAAATGCGCAATTAAATCATTTTTAAATTTAGATTTTAATAAAGATTGATAGAATAAATGGTCTAAATATTGTATTTTAGGCATTGTTTCATCAAAGAAATCTCTTTCTTTATTATAATATTCATCATTTGTATCGATAGATGCTCTTATGTAAGCTAAGTTATAATGCGTATCAGTATGGTTTCTAATTTTATTAATTTCATTAATCGCCTCAATTGCTTGATCGACCGTTTCTGCATTATCGAATTCATTTAATAATGATTTGGTTTGCTTTTCTTTTTCTTCAATATTGATTTGTTCATATTGATAATCTTTAAAAGTTAACGTCATGTTAAAACCTCCCTTAATAAATTTATTATAACATTTCTTTGTTGTAATTTTATTGAAAATTGCGGAAATAAAGGTAAAAGCATATAATATGAAATGAAAAGAGGTGTATATAAATGACTAAAAATAATGAACAATTATCTTTAGAAGTAGCAGCATTAACGAGGAAGACAAAAGAACTTGGAATTCCTATCATAATTGTATTTGAAGGTGTTCCCGCATCAGGTAAGACGAGACTATCAAATGAACTTCTTTTAACACTTGATGCTAAATACACACACTTTGTACCGATGAAATCACCTTCAGAAGACGATCTAAGATATCAATTTTTACAGAAGTATTGGAACAGTTTACCTTCAAAAGGGGATATCAATATTTATTTTAGAAGTTGGTATACATATTATATAGAATATCAAGCAAACAAAATAAAGCATTCTATATACAACAAATATCATGCGTTACGCAGACAAATCCAAGACTTTGAATCGATGGTCCAAGATGATGGCTATGAAATTATTAAGTTTTATATTGAGATTAGTGATAAAAAGAGAAAAGAACATTTAAAAGAAATGAAAGAAAATCCATTAACAAGTTGGAAAGCACAAGAATATGAAAGTGCTATTAATGATGATGTATATCATAAAGAAATGCATAAAATACTGAAAGCATCGCCTGATGAATGGGAAATCATTGATTATACGGAGAGAGAAGAAGCTATCAATTTGATGTATAAACATATCATCAATCGTTTGAACAAAGCGATTAAACTACATAAAAAGAAAGACAAAGTAATTGATGGCGATTTTACAGAAGATTTTAAAACAGACCTATTTGATCAATCTATAGATAAAGTAAATAAAAAGACATATAAATCTCTTATAGGTGACTTGCAAGATAGACTGAAAGAATTGCAATTTGCATTATACGAAAGAAAAATTCCGTTAATATTAGTATACGAAGGCATGGATGCAGCCGGTAAAGGTGGCAATATTAAAAGAGTTAGAGAAAAATTAGATCCAACCGGTTATGAAGTAAATGCAATAAGTGCGCCAACAGACGTTGAGTTGAATCATCATTACTTATGGAGATTTGCTAAAGATATGCCAAGAAGCGGCCACATTGAAATATTCGATAGAAGTTGGTACGGAAGAGTATTAGTCGAAAGAGTAGAAGGATTTGCTACTAAAAAAGAATGGAAACGTGCCTATGAAGAAATCAATCAATTTGAGAAAATGTGGACAGACGAAGGTGCAATTATTCTAAAATTCTTCTTAACTTTAGATAAAGATGAACAATTAAGAAGATTTAAAGAACGAGAAGAAACACCAGAAAAACAATGGAAAATCACAGACGAAGATTGGCGAAATAGAGAAAAATGGGATCAATATATCGAAGCAAGTCATGATATGATTAAATTCACAAACACAGATCATGCACCATGGCTTGTCGTACCGGCTGACAATAAAAAATCAGCTAGAATCGAAGTTATCAAATACATTATTAAAAAATGTGAAGAAGTATTATGGGCGTCAAACAATATTAGAGTATGTTAGGGACAGAATTCTGAGAAATGTCCATAAGATGGGGCATATCTAATTGTCAGAATTTGAAATAATGGAAGTTAGCCACCCTCCAAATACAAAAAAATAAGCATATCACTTAAGACTGAGTTCTTCAGTTCGGTGATATGCTTATTTATTTACACTTAGCTATACATGCTCAAGATTGTATGATATATCAGTTGTGAAATTTGAGATTGTTTCTCTAATTGTTCGTTTACTTGATCTTTAAATACAATTTGTCCTAAAACAACTATTCCGTTCATTCCCATATGTGCAACCATTGGTACGATGATACGTTTCGTTAATACATAAAGTCCGCTAAATACAGTTCCCATTACAACATATATTAATGTATGTTCTGGATCTGAATGTGCTAATGAGAAGATAAAAGAACTGACTAATACTGCAACGATAAAGCTTAACCACTTAGGTGCTTTAATCATATTGTATATCTCTCCGAAAATTAATTTACGGAATATTAATTCTTCTAATATTGGACCTGCTAATACGATATAAACGATTAATATATGTGATTGTTGTGCAATCTTCATGAGATTTTGAGTATTGCCACTTTCTACTGGTTGATTAAATATATATGTATTAATCAAAGCGGCGATGATTTGTCCAAGCATGGCCATTATAATACCTGCAACACACCAGAAAATCACGTATACCCATGGTTCTTTCTTCTGTTGTTCTAATCGAGTTGGATTTTTAATATTTGAGTTCATATACCATAATAATAAAACAGTAATGATAGCTGTTGTTGCCATCCAAGTTAAGCTGATTTCTAACCTTGTGACTTTAGATAATCCTGAATCAGCGTATAAACTATTTGGAATAATTGCGATTGTTTGTACAACGCCAAATAGTAATAGGGTAGCAATATTAACAGTTAATCGATTAAATTGCATTTTCAATTCCTCCAAAAATAAACATGTAAACATTGTACCTTATTTAGCAGAAAAAGAGAAAAATTTAAGTTATATTGCTTGTAATTTTGACCAAATTTGATTATTATAAAAATGTAGTTAGCACTTAAGTATAAAGAGTGCTAACATTATTAGCGCCAAGGAGGATTTTATAAATGTTAAAACCATTGGGAGATAGAATTATTATTGAGAAAACAGAAACAGAACAAACTACAGCTAGCGGGATTGTATTGACAGATTCAGCTAAAGAATCATCTAACGAAGGAAAAGTTGTTGCTGTTGGACCAGGTAAGCGTCTAGAAGATGGTACAAGACTTACTGTAGATGTTGCTGTAGGTGATCAAGTTGTATATCAACAATACGCAGGAACAGAAGTTAAACGTGATAAAGAAACATATATTATCCTTTCAGAAGATGACATTTTAGCAGTTATTGAATAATTTAGATAATATTTTTGAAGATATTTTATGGAGGTTTTTATAAATGGCTAAAGAACTAAAATTTTCAGAAGACGCTAGACGTTCTATGCTTGCTGGTGTTGATAAATTAGCAAATGCAGTTAAAGTAACTTTAGGACCTAAAGGACGTAACGTCGTTTTAGATAAAAAATTCACTTCACCATTAATCACAAATGATGGTGTTACAATCGCTAAAGAAATTGAATTACAAGATCCATATGAGAATATGGGTGCTAAATTAGTTGCAGAAGTTGCGAACCAAACAAATGATGTTGCAGGTGACGGTACAACTACAGCAACTGTCTTAGCTCAAGCGATGATTCAAGAAGGTTTAAAAAACGTAACTAGTGGTGCAAATCCAGTTGGTATTCGTGAAGGTATTGATAAAGCAGTTAAAGTAGCTTTAGAAGAATTACACAATATCTCACAACCAGTTGAGAAAAAAGAAGAAATTGCACAAGTTGGTTCTATTTCTGCTGCTGATGAAGAAATTGGTAAATTTATTTCAGAAGCAATGGAAAAAGTAGGTAATGACGGTGTTATTACTATTGAAGAATCTAAAGGATTCAGCACAGAATTAGAAGTTGTTGAAGGTATGCAATTTGATAGAGGATATACTTCTCCATACATGGTGACAGATTCAGACAAAATGACTGCTGAATTAGAAAATCCTTACATCTTAATTACAGATAAAAAGATTTCTTCATTCCAAGATATTTTACCTATCTTAGAAAAAATCTTACAAACAAATAGACCAATTTTAATTGTTGCTGACGATGTTGATGGCGATGCATTAACAAACTTAGTATTAAACAGATTACGTGGTACATTCACAGCAGTAGCAGTTAAAGCGCCTGGATTTGGTGACCGTCGTAAAGCAATGTTAGATGACTTAGCAATCTTAACTGGTGGTCAAGTGATTACTGATGACTTAGGTCTAGACTTAAAAGAAACAACTCTAGATATGCTTGGTGAAGCAGGTAAAGTTCAAGTTACTAAAGACAACACTACAATTGTTGAAGGTCAAGGTGACTCAGTAAACATCGACGCTCGTGTTGGTCAAATTAAAGCTCAAATTGAAGAAACAACTTCAGACTTTGATCGTACGAAATTACAAGAACGATTAGCTAAATTAGCAGGTGGCGTTGCAGTTATCAAAGTAGGTGCTGCAACTGAAACAGAATTAAAAGAACGTAAATTAAGAATTGAAGATGCTTTAAACTCTACACGCGCTGCAGTTGAAGAAGGTATTGTAGCAGGTGGTGGTACAGCATTAGTATCTATTTATAATAAAGTAGCTGAAGTTGAAGCAAAAGGCGATGTACAAACTGGTGTGAACATTGTGTTGAAAGCTCTTGAAGCACCATTACGTCAAATCGTTGAAAATGCTGGTTTAGAAGGCTCAATTATAGTTGAAAAACTTAAAAACGCTGACGAAGGTATTGGTTACAATGCAGCAACAGACGAATGGGTAAATATGTTAGATGCAGGTATTGTCGATCCAACAAAAGTTACACGTTCAGCATTACAAAATGCAGCATCTGTAGCAGCAATGTTCTTAACTACTGAAGCAGTAGTAGCAGATATTCCAGAAGAAGAACCAGCAGCACCAGATATGGGCGGCATGGGCGGAATGCCAGGTATGATGTAATTCGGTGAATATAACCGACATTACTAGCTAAGAGATATGTATAATACCCTTTCTAAATGGTATTAAACCATATGGAAAGGGGATTTTTATGTTAAAATGAATCTAATTTGTATTAAAGGAGTAGAAAATATGATTAGACCTGCTGTTAAAGAAGATGCGAAAAAATTAAGTGAGTTAATGTTTATGATTTGGCATGATATGGAGCTACCTTTAGTTGTTCAAAATGATAAAGAAACTGTTTTAAGATTACTTGAACAAGCGAGTGTTGAAAGTGAATATAGAAACCATTATAAACATAGTCAGGTATTTGAAATTGATGGAAAAGTAGCAGGCTTTCTTAATTGCTATAGTGGTACTGACGAAAAACAACTTGAAGAAAATTGGCACAATATTGAATTTAAAGATTCATTTAAATTAGAAGGAACGCCGTTACCTGAACAAGAAGCGGATAATGGTGATTTATATATTGATTCAGTTGCGGTCTTTTCAGAATATAGGGGTAGAGGTATTGCCTCTAAACTTATAGAAGATGCATTTGTACGAGCTAAAGAAAGAGGATTTAAACAAGTATCATTAAATTGTGAATTTGATAATGAAGGTGCAATGAAACTATATGAGAAATTAGGATTCAAACCATCATATGATCGAAAACTAAGTGGACATGACTACAAATATATGATTAAACATTTATAATAAACTAAAAAAGTAACATCGGTTGATAATATTAGCCGATGTTACTTTTATTTTTTTCAATATCAAGCAAGATTTCTTTTCGTTCTATGCCACTAGAATAACCACCAATTGAACCATCGGCAGCTATCACACGGTGACAAGGTACAAGAATCGTTATAAAGTTCTTACCATTTGCATTTGCGACAGCACGAAAAGCAGTAGGTTTACCAATATTCTCAGCTAACTGCTTATAAGATATCGTTTCGCCAAATGGAATATCACATAAAGCACGCCACACTTTTTGTTGAAAAGGTGTACCAAAATTAAAATGGATAGGTGTTGTAAAAGTAGAAAGATTACCTTCAAAATAAAGATTTAATTCCTCTTCAAGTTTATCTAAAACATGATTACTTTCATCATTAATTTCTGAATTAAGTTGTTTACGTACAATTTGTAATTCCTCTTCTAACGAAGGCTTATTCGTAAAATGTAGCATTAATAAATACTCATTATTAGCAATTGCTAACATTTCACCAGCATTCGTTTGAATTAACTTTTGATATAAAGCCATAATCATCACTCCTAAAGAAAGTTTAACATATAAAAATTTGATTGACTTTAGATTACTAAATGATAATATAATAATTAAACAGATGAGTTTAGTAGGAATTGAGGGAGATGTTTTTATGAAGAGATACATATTTTTAGCTTTGACACTTATTTTATCAGTTGTGCTAGCGGCTTGTGGAAATAATGATGACAAAGAAAAGAAGGAAATTACAATTGCTACATCACCGGGACCTTATAGTGAGTTGTTTTTGAAAGGTATTAAACCTGAATTAGAGAAGAAAGGTTATACTGTTAAAGATAAAGACTTCACTGAATTACTACAAGCTGATGTTGCTTTGCAAGAAGGTAGTGTGGATGTTAACGTTGATCAACATAAAGCGTATATGGATACATTTAATAAGGAAAGAGATGCAGATTTAACAAATATTACTAAAATACCAACAGTACCTGCACAAATATTCTCTAATAAAAATAAAAATCTTAAAGGTATTAAAGAAGGAGATACAATTGCGATACCACAAGATCCATCAAATGCAGCAAGAGCTTATCGTTTATTAGAAAAAGCAGGATGGATTAAATTAAATGCAGATAAGAATGATATTAAAATCACGAAGAAAAATATTTCTGATAATCCAATGAATCTTAACATCAAAACGATGGATTCTGCTAATATTCCTAGAATTTTAGACGAAGTTGATTATGCAGTTATACCAGGTTCAATTGTTTACGCTTCGAAAGTTGATCCAGCCAAAGGACTTCTAAAAGAAGATTTAGTAGAAGATTTATATTTACAAGTTGTTGTAGATAGTAAAAATAAAGATGCTAAATGGGTTAAAGATATAAAAGAGGCATATCAATCAAAAGGATTTAAGAAAGTATTAGATAAAGAAAATAAAGATGATTATTGGAAAATACCAAAGCAATCATAATATAAATATAGAGACTGGGACATTACCTTATGTTCCAGTCTCTATATTTTTTTACTTCTTTCTATTAGCTTTTTTGCGGTCGCCATTTCTACTTATAAATGCGGCTATTAAAAATAATATTGAAGCGAATGTAAATTGAATGCCTGAGTTGCCGCTTATTTGAATGCCTATTCCAATAATTAAGCAGATTATAGCTAAACCGACAAGAACTTTTGTAATTGTAGACATATGTTTTGCTCCTTTGCTTTATTTATTATATCAATTATTTCTTTGTTATCCAAAAAGGGATGATTTTCTAAAATTAAATGATGAAATTTAGTGAACACACTTTTAATTTTCATAATTCTCGTCTAGTATAGAAGTATCATAACAATGAAAGAGGATGACTTTCTATGAACCCACTAGCATTAGAATTAAATGAACAACTGAAAAAAGAATATCCTGTTGTATTAGATATGCTTTCCGATTTAGGTAAATCTATTTATTATCCAAAGGGTATTTTATCACAATCTGGAGAAGCAAAAGGTACAAAGTATAATGCAACAATCGGTATGGCAACTACTGATGAAGGTATTATGTACACAGATGCTTTATATAATCAATTTGGTGACCAAGATCCAAGTGATATATTCCCATATGCACCGCCACAAGGTGATGAACGTTTACGTACATTATGGCAACAGAAAATTTTAAAAGACAATCCTGATTTAAGTGCTGATGATATTTCTAAACCAGTCGTAACAAATGCATTAACACACGGATTATCTTTAGCTGGAGACTTATTTGTAGATGCCCAAGATACAATTTTATTACCTGAACATAACTGGGGTAACTATAAATTAGCTTTTGGTGTAAGACATAGTGCTAACATTGAAACTTACAAAGCTTTTGAAGAAGATGGCAGTTACACTTTAGAATATTTCAAACATGCTTTAGAACAATATAATAAAGAAAAAGTTATTCTCGTGTTAAACTTCCCAAATAACCCAACTGGTTATACACCAGTAGTTGAAGAAGTTAAAGAAATGGTTGAAGCTATTAAACAATTAGCTGATAAAGGTACGCAAGTCATTACATTAGTGGATGATGCTTATTATGGATTGTTCTTTGAAGATGTTTATAAACAATCTGTATTTACAGCATTAACAGCGTTAAATCACGAAAATATTATGCCGGTTAAAATTGATGGCGCAACTAAAGAATACTTCTCATGGGGCTTCCGTGTTGGTTTCTTAACATTTGGTAGTCAAAATGATGTTGTTAAAGATGTATTAGTTGCTAAATTAAAAGGTTTAATTAGAAGTAACTTATCAAGTTGTTCTTTACCTAGCCAAACTGCAATTATTCATGCAATGGAAGATCCTTCTTTCCAAGATCAAGTTGATCATAACGTGAATATTCTAAAAGAAAGATATGAAGTAACGAAAGAAGTCGCATATCGTGATGAATTTAAATCATTATGGACGCCATATGCATTTAATTCAGGTTACTTTATGGCACTTAAAGTGTTAGATGTAGACCCTGAGCAATTGAGATTACATTTAATTGATAAGTATAGTATCGGTATTATTGCTTTAAATAAAACTGATATTCGTATTGCATTTAGCTGTATTGAAAAATCTGATATAGAACATGTATTTGAATCTATCGCTAAAGCAATCAATGACTTAAAATAATAAAATTAATCAGAGTGTGTATATACAATGTGTATACACACTCTGTTTTTTTATGCCTAAAAACGTTGATTTATAAGCTTTCTATTAAATGAGTTTGACAAATATGTATATAGTGTATATACTGTTTATACACAGTTAGAGAGAGGGAGGTTAAACATGAAGATTCTACTTCAAAATAATAGTAATCAGCCTATTTATGAACAGATTAAAGAACAAATCAAAGCACAAATATTACAAGGTAAAGTAGAACCGGGTGCTTCATTACCTTCTATGAGAGAGTTAGCAAGTGATTTAGGTGTCAGTTTAATAACAACTAAACGTGCATATGTTGATTTAGAACAAGAGCAATTTGTCACGACCATAAGAGGGAAAGGTACTTTTGTAAAATCACAAGATCCCTCAATCATGAAAGAAAAACAATTTATTGTTATAGAGGATTTAGCAAGAGATTTAACTAAACAAGCAAAGTTAATCGGAATGGATGTTAAAGAACTCAATGAAATCGTTAATTTGATTTATGAGGAAGGTGAATAAAATGGACAATGCGATAGAGGTTAAAAATTTAAATTTTAATCATAAAAATCTTAAATTATCAGATGTTAACTTTGAAGTACGTAAAGGTTATGTAACAGGATTTATTGGTGCAAATGGTGCAGGTAAAACAACGATTATACGTATTATTATGGGTCTACTTAAAGAACAAAATGGAGATTTAAAAGTACTTGGAGAATATTTAAGTGAGAACCCAGTTGATATTAAAAATAAAATCGGCTTTGTCTATTCAGAATTATATATGTATGAAAACTGGAATATTAAAACAATCGAGAAAGTCGTCAGTAAATATTATAAAGAATGGGACCACGATGTATTTGAAGGTTATATTAATGAATTTAAATTACCTTATAAACAAAAGATTAAGCAATTTTCAACAGGTATGAAAATGAAATTGTCGTTAGCAATCGCATTAAGTCACCATGCTGAACTTTACATTCTAGATGAACCAACTGCAGGACTTGATCCAGTCATACGTAATGAAGTGCTTGAAATTTTGCAAAGAGAATTAATAGATGAAGAAAAAACAATCTTTTTCTCTACACATATTATTTCAGATTTAGAGAAAATCGCTGATTATGTTGTCTATTTGAAAAATGGATCCATTGTTATTAATGAAAGTGTAGAAGATTTAACGGATGGTTATCGAATCATCAAGGGAGACCAATCTATACTTGATGATGAATTAAGATCGTTATTAATCAGTGTGAAAGAAACGAATACAGGTTTCTCAGGATTAACAAGACAAAGTTCGGTATTTGTTGAGTTATTTGGAAATGAAGTAGTCGTTGAAACACCGTCAATAGAGGATATCATGGTAAGAATTGAGAAAGATCAATTCGATAAGGAAGTGGTATAAATGAAAGCTGTTTTCTACCGAAACTTTCAATATGAGAAAGGATACTACTTACTTTATTTAATCTGCTTCGGATTAGTATTTATAACGAAATTTACTGTGTCTTTTCAAAGTATAGAACTCATGAATGTATTAGCGGTTTATTTTGTCGCAGTTGTTTCAGTACACAGTATTAATCATGCGATATTTTTAAATAAACAAAGTAGTCAAATCTTTTATATGAGTTTACCGATTTCTAAAGTTGATATTGTAAGAGGGCATTATTTATATAACTTATTAGTAACAGGTATTTCATTTATGATGATCATGATCATAGCATTCGTAAAGCAAGACACAATATTTATACAAGCAGGGTTATTTATTATAGCAACGAACTTGTTTACGTTAAGCATTGTTTATCCAACATTTGCACATTTAAATATTAATCAATTAGGTGCTTGGATATTAGTTGCTATGTATGGGATATTCACAATGTTTTACTTTGGGATATATTCGAATCGACATTATCCATTTGCTGAGGCATTTGGTTGGAAAATATTTTTATACTATACACCAGCAATCATATTGTTAATCGTTGCAATCGTATGGTCGATTCAGTTTAGTAGAGCTATCAAACTAGCTAAACAAGATCAAATTACGGTTTATGGAGGTATAAAATGAAGGCAATCTTATATAGAAACTTAATTTTATCAAAATCATACCTATATTTAATGTTAGCTACAGCATTGTTACTACCATTAATAGTCGTATTACCTCTTAATGGATTTATTAAAATAGGTATATTAGGAATAATCGTTGTTATGATCCATATTGTGTTCTTAGTACCAATGTATTTTCTATTCAATAGAATCAATAAAAATCATTCTGAATATACATTTTTAAGTTTACCTGTTAAGCAATCAACAGTGATTAATGCTCATTATTTAACAGGATTAATATTTATTTTATTCACACAATTACTACTTGGTTTATGTACGATTGTAGCATTTTTAATACAAGAACCAGGCATGGAAGTTTCATATGACATTTCAGGCATGTGTTTAAGCATTGCAGGGAATTTGTTGACGATTAGTTTAATCTTACCATTTGCAGAGTATAAAAGATTGATCAAAATTCCTATTATATTTTGGATGATTATAGTCGGTGCAATTGTACCAAACTCAATACAGTTTATAGATTATGTGCTTAAATTCTTTTCAGTACAATCGCATATATTTAAAACACATGATATGTCAATATTCTTAGGCTGTTCCATCATTCTATTTATCGTCAGTTATATCATTTCAATCAATAAAGCGCGTAAACATGCAATTACAATTTAAAGGAGAGGTGAATAATCGTGAAATTAAATAACATACAAAAGTATTACGGTAAGCAACATATCCTCAAGAATATTGACTTTGATTTTGGGGATAGCCAAATTGTCGGATTGATCGGTAAAAATGGTGTAGGTAAAACAACTTTAATGAAAATTATGAACCAGAATATTATGAAATATGAAGGGGATTTCAACAAAGAAAATAGTGACAAAGTGGGTTATTTAATAGAAAATCCTAAATTATATTTAAATAAAACAGGCTATTATAATTTAAACTTCTTTAGAAATGTATTAGGGACTAATGTTGATGATAATTATATCAATATGTTAATCGAGTCATTTGGCATTAAGCCTTATATCGACAAAAAAGTAAAAAAATATTCAATGGGTATGAAGCAGAAACTATCTATTGCAGTTGCGCTTATGAATAAACCACAATATTTGATTTTAGATGAACCAACTAACGGAATGGATCCAGACGGTTCGATTGACGTCTTAAAAACATTAGAAAAAGTAAGTAAAGATTTGAATATTAAAGTACTCATTTCAAGTCATAAGTTAGAAGATATTGAATTAATATGTGATAGAACAGTATTTATGAAAAATGGTGCAATCGTTGAAGATTATGATATGAAAGCTCAATCTAAAGACGTGACTAAATTTATTTTTGATCATTCAAACTATAATGAAGCACTTAATCTTCTTACGATGAATTACAAAGTAGTAACAAGTAATAAACAAGAATCGATTATTTCAGTAGAAGCACTGGAAGATTATCAAGAAGTGTTAAAAGCATTAAGCGCTAAAAATATTTATCCTAAGTTTATTCAAAATAATAAAACGACTTTAAGAGATCAATACTTTAATATTAACAAAGGAGTTGAAGTATCATGAATATCGCCCAACATGTAAAATATGATTTAACGAGAATATTTAAAAGTCCATTAGGCTATTTAGGATTTCTCATTTCATTGTTTCCAGGAATAGCCATCATGATTTCTGTTAAAACGTTAGATGGACCATTTGATGCACAAGTTGTATTGGCTATGTTCTTCATATTTGGTGGACTTGTATTATTAATGTTCTCTATTAGAACGATAGTACGTGATATGCAGTATGGTACGATTCAGTTGTTTTTAAATTCTAAAACAAATAGAGTGAAGTATTTATACGGTAAGTTACTATCAATTATCGGCATTGTTATTATATTTACGATTTTAGGTACGCTATTTACATTATTAGCATCAACTATAATTGATGCAGGCGAATTAAGTGTATCTGACTATTTCAAAATGTTTGGTGAATTTCTACTTATCATGCTATTTTACGGAACATTATTAAATATTCTAAATTTATTAACTGGTAAATCAGCAGTTGTTTATACTACTGCCATCATATTGATATTATTTTTACCTAACATCTTTGATGCATTGATTTTTATTCCTGAAATAGGGGAAGATTTATCAAAAATGATGAAATACAATCCTTTAGACTTTTTACCTAAAATATTGAATCAAGGTTTACTAACAATGAAAGTATCACAAATATGGATATCTGTAGCATGTATTGCTGTATTCACAGGTATCAATCATTACATGATAAGAAATAAGAATATTTAATGGTTTATCCCTCATTTCTATGTTAAATTTAACTTATTAGACATAAGAATGAGGGATATTTTTGGGTAAAAAATTTATTAAACATTATATCATTATTGGTATAATATGTATTGTTGCAAGTTTCTTTTTCCACGGTACACCTAGCTCATTAATGATCGGAGCTGGACTAGGATTTTTCCTAACAGCCGTATTAGCAAAGTTTGAAAAAGAAGATAAAGTTGATGAACATCCAGATAAATTAAAAGATAAAAATGAAAAAAAGTAGCTACTACATCTTGTGGTAGTTACTTTTTATGAAATTGAGGGGGGTGAATCTATGTTACGTAGTTTACTATTCAAAAAGCTCGAACAAAAAGAACAAGATATGATTAAGCATTATCAATATTTACATCAATATCCTGAACCGTCATTTAATGAAGTGAAGACATCACAATATATAGAAGCATTTTATGAAAATAAAGACGTCGTTATACATAATCGTATTGGTGGTAATTACGGACTGATTGTAGAGATTGAAGGCAGTTTACCGGGAAGAACAATTGCATTACGAGCAGACTTTGATGCTTTAAATATTACTGAAGATACGGGATTACCATTTAGTTCTAAAAATAAAGGCTGGATGCATGCTTGTGGGCATGATGCACATACTGCATATTTGTTAATACTTGCGGAATGTTTGATTGAACTTAAAGAGCATTTACCTGGCAAGATTATAATTATCCATCAACATGCCGAAGAGTTAGCACCAGGTGGCGCAATTGACATGATGCAGTCAGGATATTTAAATGGTGTGGACGAAATCTATGGTATTCATTTATTCCCTGATTATACACCTGATGTTATTTCATATAGGAAAGGTCCTACAATGGGTGGTCGATCATTATTTCACCTTAAAGTTAAAGGAAAAGGTGGACATGGATCAAGTCCACACCTAGCGAATGATGCAATTATGGCAGCAAGTACTTTCGTAACGAATGTTCAAACCGTTGTTTCGAGAAGGTTGAATCCATTTGATATGGGTGTTGTAACGATTAGTTCATTTAATGGTTTAGGATCATTAAATGTTATCCAAGATAGTGTGGAATTAGCTGGTGATGTAAGATATATGGAAAGCCGTATAGGTCATCAAATCCATGATGAAATCGAGCAGTTAATTAGAGGATTAGAAGATACATTTAATATTCAATGTGAGTTTAAATATGAATTAGATTGTATTCCACTAGTCAATCACTATAAACAAACAGATTATTTAATAGATATTTTGGCAACGAGTCAAGGTGATTATTTTGAATCTTTAAAAGAACATGAACAATTAACGAGTTCTGAAGACTTTGCGATATATCTTGAGAAAATACCAGGTACATTTTTCTTTGTCGGATGTAAACCATATGGAATTGAGAAAGCGCATTTTAACCATAGTCCAAAATTTGTCGTAAATGAAGATGCTTTATTAACGGCGAGTAAAGCATTAGGGGAAGTTGTACTAAATCGATTATCAATAGAATAGCGTTATATATATAAGAGTTTGGGATTAAAAAAATCCTGAACTCTTTTTTTGTATTTTAAAAAATAAGCAGTAACCGTTTACAAATAATTCGAAAACGTTTACAATAACTTGTATACAAGTATACGAAGTTTGGAGGTATTTTATGAAACATCATTATCATTATCCAAGCGAATGGTTAAAGCATCGTTCAACGGGAGAGCAAGTAGCGAGTGAACTTAGACTAGCAATTATAAGTAAGATTATAGAAGAAGGCGATAAGTTAAGTGAAAATAAAATTGCTCAACAATTTGAAGTGAGTCGATCGCCAGTAAGAGATGCACTTAAACTCCTGCAACAAGATGGGCTTATATCTTTAGAACGTATGGGAGCAGTTGTTATGGGGTTATCTAAAGCTAACCAAAAAGAAATATATGATATTAGGTTAATGTTAGAGTCATTTGTATTTGAAAGATTACTCGTTGAAAATAATGAAGAAGTGATTAAACAGCTGAATAAAATATTAAAAATGATGACTGTAGCTGTTGAATTTGAAGATGCAGATGAATTCACGAGATTGGACCTACAATTCCATGAATCGATGATCACTGCTATTCACCATCAATACATTGAAATGATATGGCATAATTTAACGCCTGTTATGGAATGTTTAGTTTTAATTTCAATGAGAAAAAGAATGCAGAATGAACCTGAAGATTTTAAAAGAGTTATTCATAACCATAAAGTATATATTGAAGCGATTGAAAATAAAGACAGAAATAAAATGAAAGAAGCATTTCATTTAAATTTCGATGACGTTGATGAACAAATTGATGTCTTGTGGAATTCTCAAACTAATATAGATAGAAAGTAGGATTTTGTAATGAAATATATGATTGGTGTAGATATTGGTACAACGAGTACTAAAGCTGTTATTTATGATAGCGAAGGGAACTTTTTGAAAAAACATAATATAGAATATCCAATGACGACCCATGAGATTGGCGTTGCAGAAGAAAGTCCTGCAGAAATATTCGACGCTGTACTATTTACAGTAAAAAAAGTGATTAGAGAAGTTGGTGCTAAGCCAGAAGAAATCAAATTATTAAGTTTCAGTAGTGCGATGCACAGCTTGATAGCAATGGATAAAAACAATCAGCCATTAACTGAATGTATCACTTGGGCAGATAATAGAGCAAGTGAATACGCAGATAAGATTAATAATGAACATAACGGTATAGAAATATATAAAAGAACGGGTACACCCATTCATCCAATGTCTCCATTATCAAAAATTTATTGGTTAAAACATGAACATGCCGATATATTTAAAAACACTGAGAAATGGATAGATATTAAGACTTATGTATTCTATCAATTATTTGAAACATACGTTATGGACCACTCAATTGGTTCAGCGACGGGTATGATGAATTTGAATACATTAAATTGGGATAAAGATGTCTTAAACTTACTTGAAATTAATGAAACGCAATTACCAGAATTAGTGTCAACAACACATATTATGAAGCAAGTTAAAAAGAATTATGCTGATATTATGGGCATCAATGAAGATACACCGATTGTAATCGGCGCTTCAGATGGCGTATTGTCCAATTTAGGTGTTAATAGCTATCGTGAAGGAGAAGTAGCCGTAACGATTGGAACGAGCGGTGCTATTAGAACAATTATTGATAAACCAAAGACAGATGATAAAGGAAGAATATTCTGTTACGTATTAACGGAAGATCACTATTGCATCGGTGGACCAGTGAATAACGGTGGTGTCGTTCTAAGATGGTTAAGAGATGAATTGTTAGCAAGTGAAGTTGAAACAGCTAAAAGACTTGGCGTTGATTCATATGATGTTTTAACTAAGATTGCAAGTAGAGTTAAACCTGGGGCAAATGGTTTGTTATTCCATCCGTATTTAGCTGGTGAAAGAGCACCGCTTTGGAATGCGAATGCAAGAGGCAGTTACTTTGGTTTGACACTGTCTCATAAAAAAGAACATATGATACGTGCTGCGTTAGAAGGTGTTCTACTTAATTTATATACAGTGTATCTTGCTTTAATAGAAGTGATGGATAAAGCGCCTGAACAAATTAAAGCAACAGGTGGATTTGCTAAGAGTGAGGTATGGCGCCAAATGATGGCAGATATATTTGATACTTCTGTTGAAGTACCAGAAAGTTACGAAAGTTCATGTTTAGGTGCTTGCATATTAGGACTAAAAGCTATTGGGGAAATTGAGGATTTTGAAGTTTTAAACAAAATGGTCGGTAAAACATATCAACATGAACCTAATCAAGAGAATGTCGATATTTACCAATCGTTAATTCCGATTTATATCAATTTAAGTCGTAAATTAAATGAAGAATACGATTTAATCTCAGAATTTCAATCAACACATTCATAAGGAGATGTTTATATGTTTTCAGATATTGCACCATTATTAATTGTCGCACTCGCAATTGTTATATTATTAGGTTTAATTATGTGGTTAAAACTTAACACATTTGTATCTCTGATTATCACAGCTATGTTAACTGGTATTATGCTTGGTATGCCACTAAGCAAAGTTATCGGCACAATTGAAACAGGAATGGGCTCTACACTCGGTCACATTGCTTTAATATTTGGTCTCGGTGCTATGTTAGGTAAGTTACTAGCAGACGGGGGCGGTGCAACTAGAATTGCACATACATTGATTAATAAATTTGGTCAAAAACGTATTCAATGGGCAGTTGTAACAGCATCATTTATTATTGGTATAGCTTTATTCTTCGAAGTAGGGTTAGTACTATTAATTCCGATTGTCTTTACAATTGCTAAAGAATCTAAAGTTTCAACATTATACTTAGGTATTCCAATGACAGCTGCATTATCTGTTACACATGGATTTTTACCACCTCATCCAGGTCCAGTCATGATCGCTAAAGAATTTGGTGCAGATATTGGTCAAGTATTACTATTCGGCTTTATTGTTGCAATACCAGTAACAATTATTGCAGGTCCTATTTTTACAAGATTTGCGAAAAAAGCAATTCCAGAAGCATTTACTAAGTCTGGTGACTTAGCTTCATTAGGTAAACAAAAAACATTCAATATAGACGAAACACCTAGCTTTGGAATTTCTGCTTTAACAGCTTTATTACCAGTATTTATTATGCTTATTTCAACTATTGTAGATTTATTAACAGGCTCACCAGAAAACCCTCAAGGTATTTTAGGCTTTATTAGTTTTATTGGTGAAGCGGGTACTGCAATGTTAATTTCAGTATTATTCGCTATTTATTCAATGGGTCTTAAACGAGGATATAAAGTTACAGAAGTTATGGATACATTAACAAATGCCATTTATCCAATCGGTATGATGCTCTTAATCATCGGTGGCGGTGGTGCATTTAAGCAAATATTAATTGATGGCGGCGTAGGTAAAACAGTTGAGTCACTATTTACAGATACAGCAATGTCTCCAATACTATTAGCTTGGATCGTTGCAGCTGTACTAAGACTAGCATTAGGTTCTGCAACAGTTGCTGCTATTTCAACAGTTGGTATTGTTATGCCATTATTAGAATCATCAGATGCTAATTTAGCATTAGTTGTATTAGCAACTGGTGCTGGTAGTGTAATCGCGTCACACGTAAATGATGCTGGTTTCTGGATGTTTAAAGAATATTTCGGTTTAACGATGAAAGAAACATTCTTATCATGGACGCTTCTTGAAACAGTTATCTCAGTTTCAGGTATTATCTTTATACTATTTATAAGTCTATTTGTATAATTTATTTAAATATGAATATAAAAACCTCCAAATCTGTAAATAATCAGATTTGGAGGTTTTGTTATGTGTTTTTATTTGATGTTTACTGCGCTTGCATTTCTTTAATTCTTTTAATATCTACTCTGATTAAGAATGAAATCGCTAATGCTACAACAAAGAATGCTGCGAAAATATATAACGTTGCCATGTAACTTTGTGTAACTTCTCTGACAGTTGCTGATATAAAAGGTCCAACTAATCCAGCTGCTGCCCATGCAGTTAATATATAGCCATGTATGGCACCGAGTTGTTTCGTACCAAATATATCACCGATATAAGCGGGGATAGAAGAGAAACCACCGCCATAACAAGAAATGATGATGAACAGAATAATTTGAAATAACATTGAATTATCAACGATTGGTAACCATAAGAATAATGCGATTTGTATGACAAAGAAAATTGTATAGACATTTGTTCTGCCAATAAAATCAGATATACTTGCCCAAATGAGGCGACCAAGTCCATTAAACACACCGATAATACCAACCATTGTGGCAGCTTGAGCAGGTGTTAAGTTTACAATTTCTTGTGCCATTGGACTTGCGACAGATAAAATCGCTATACCACAAGTAACATTAATAAAGAGCATTAACCATAAATAATAAAACCTTTTAGTTCTAACGGCCTCATTAGCAGACATTTGAACTAAGTCTGGTTTTTTCTTTTTATCTTTTTGAGGATTAAAACTGTTAGGTCTATAATATTCCGGTGGTCTTTCTAAATATAAACTAGAGATCAGCATGATAATACAATATACGACTGCTAAAATGATAAAAGTCGAGACAAGATTAAAATGTGTAATGAGAAATTCTATAACTGGACTGGCAATCATTGATGCAAATCCAAATCCCATAATTGCTAGTCCTGTAGCCATACCACGCTTATCGGGGAACCATTTCACTAATGTAGATACAGGTGCAATATAACCAATACCAAGTCCAATACCTGATAATACACCATATCCTAAGTAAAGTAAGGGCAAGCTCTCAACGGAAATCGCATAACTAGAAAGTAACAATCCTGAGATGAAAAATATCGTAGAAACAAGTCCGGATAAACGTGGTCCAAATTTCTCAACGAAATGCCCCATAAAAGCTGCAGAAAGTCCTAAAAATAATATTGCGATACTAAATATTCTAGATACTTCACTTAATGTAAAGCCTAAATCATTTTGAATATGTTTAGTGAATACACTCCATGAATAAACAGATCCTATTGAAATATGTATTCCAACAGCAGCGACCGCAATGAGCCACCTGTTTTTAATTTTCTTGTTCATCATATTCCCCCTATAGTAATTGTGTCCAATTGATGTCATTATAGCTAAATTCAGAATATTCAGCAATCAAAAATTTAAAAAAAGTGACATTATGGAACAGTTAGGCAGCATGATTGCATGTTGATTTCATCGTCTTTTTAACAGTTAGGCATGCCTAACTGTTAAAAAAATAGTTGTAAAATACACTTAAGAAATGAAATATTTGAGTTAAGAATGAATCAACAAAAATTCCTATCTCACTGATATACTTTAGTCATAGATAACACAACACGAAGCACAATCCATTCAATTCCTCAAAACTATTTCGTATATGTTTTTTTCATGATTGTAAATGACTTTGTGTAGAACGTGTTTTGATAGTTATCTGTAATTGTAACGTTGAAATGGATCATAAAATGATTCAAGATATTTTTATAAAGTTTCCCGGCTTTATAAAAATACATGTTTCCTTAATTAATAACCCTTCCCCGAAAAGCGCTCGTTAATTCCCGGACGAGCGCTTTTCACTTGCCAATTTTTATATGTTAACTTTAATAACATGAATTTTCAGTTTTTATTGATTTGAAGTATAGTTATATTAGTAGCCATGGGGATGGCGAGAAATTCTCCTAAGTGAATAGGGGCATTCATACATAAATAAGGCTCGGACTATATGTCCGAGCCTTTATACATTTAATTATGAAATTGAACTAACGATTGATTCGTATACGTCATCCCAAAATTCTGTTTTATTTTGATAAGTTTCATGGATGCTATGATGTACTTCTTTTTCTTTTTCAGCATATGTTGGATCGTCTTTACTTGGTAAATCTTTACGAATATTTTCTACAAATTTTTGGACGCTGATTGCTCTTGGTCCCCAAACATGTTCTTGTTCATGTTTGTCATTTAAAAATACAAAAATAGGTATAGAGCGAGCAGTACCATTTGTTAAGTATTGATCAATTAAATTTGTATCTTCATCACGATGGAAAGCTTTCACTTCAATATTAGCGTAATCAGCAATGTTTAATAGAACAGGTATGTTCATCATTGCATCTCCACACCAATCTTCAGTAATCACAAGTACTTTATAATTTTTATCTTTAATTTTATCTAATCGTTCATCATTTTTAGGTAATTGGAAAGCTTGATAAATATCGAGTAATTGCTCTTTATTTGTTGTCATCTCATTAACATATTCTTTAATGGGTTGTGCCTGTTCATAGTATGTAGCTAACTTTGTCATTGTAAAAATCCCCCTTTGATATACTTAATATTATAACAATTCTGAAATATTTCGCAAAGTACAATACTTTAAAATGAATAATTAATCTACCGCATTATCTATTATTGTAAATGTCTTATTATCGACATCTAATTCAGCTTGTACACCGTATGGAATAATGCATTTTGGTTCATTATGTCCAAAACTAGCATTATAGAAAACAGGCATATCTTCTTGATGCCACTCTTTTAACATTTTAACCCATACTTCTTTATATTCTTCATAATATACATCGTCTTGAGGTCTTCCGATAATAACGCCATTAATTCTATCAAAAATACCCATAGATCCAAATGCACGAACATAATCTTCCATTAACCAAGGTGGGGCATGAACTTCAGCAGTTTCAATGAAAAGAATAGCACCATCAAAGACGTCTTTATTAGGGAACACGTCAGTAGCTTTTAAGGAATGGAATAATTCCATACAACCGCCAATAAGATGTCCAGTAGCTTTGCCAGAACCATTTAGAATTTCATATCCGTTATTATCAAAAGATTCACGATTAATATTTTTATTCTTTTCATCCCACTGTAAACCGTATTTTCTAATTTGTGGTGAAGTAGGTACATTACCGACAACACCATTTTGGAACCACGTTTGATTGATCGATTGAACAGTGTAGTCATCCATTTGAACATTTTCGGCAAAATCAGTTAATAACAATGGTCCATAAAAGCTTGAAACACCTGCTTGATAAAACATGAAATGAAGTGCAGTCGTGTCTGAATAGCCACTGAAAATTTTAGGGTTATCCTTAATAATATTTAAATCTATGTATGGCCACAATCTAACAGAATCATCTCCGCCTAATGTACAGATAATAGCTTTAACTTCTGGATCTTGAAGTGCTTGATATAAATCTTCTACTCGTTTTTCTGGATGATTATAAGTATAGTCAGCGCCTTTTAATGCGTGTGGCATGACTTTGACATTTAATCCGAACTCATCCTTTAATCTTTGTATACCAACTTCAGTTCTCCATAATATGTCTTTTTCGCCAGCTAATCCTGAAGAAGGCGAGACAATTGCTACAGTATCGCCTTTAGAAAGCTTACTCGGTTTTATTAATTCTTTCACATCATTACCCCCTTATTTGTATATTGAAATTAGTATAGCATATGGGTATAACTTGAAATCAAATAATTCAAATGATAATATAAGTTTGTTTGTAAAAAGAATGGTAAAATAATGAATAATGTAAGGTTAACTTCAGAATATAAGGGGTATTTCTATGGATAAAATAACCTTCCTTAATTACCTTGAGGATGAATTATCTCGACTGCCTAAAGTAGAGCGAGATAAAATAATGTACGAATATGAAACGAAATTTTTTGAATCAGAAGATGAACAAAGTTTAATACAAGAACTTGGTGAACCTAAAGCAATCGCCAAGAAAATATATGCAACAAGTGCCATTCATGATGCAGAGTTATCACCCAATTTTAAGAATGTATTTCAAGCAATTTTAGCGACATTAGGACTAAGCTTTTTTAATATATTTTTTATTATTATTCCATTTCTTATCATTGCCTTTGTACTGCTCATAGTAGTTGTAATCGGCGCTTTAATGATGTTAGGTCCTATCGTTAGTGTGATCAATGTATTTGTTCACAGTTTTTATTGGATTGATATTACAAATATCATTTTTTCAATCTCTTTCTTAGGATTAGGACTGATGTTGTTAATAGCAGGGCTTAAATTAATAGAAGTGAGTTACAAAGGTATCTTAAAATATTTAAGATGGTGTGTGAAACTCGTTAAGGGGCGTGCTGAATCATGAAGAAGTTATTTTTATCTGGTCTAGGCATCTTCTTAATTTTTGGCATTTTAGGAACGATACTTTGGTTTACAGTTAATAATAAATATGAAAAGCAAGAAACATATGAAAAAGTATATAAAAACAATCAAGTAGAACAAGTTATCGTGAATGGGCAAAATACAAATGTTGAAGTTAAGAAAGGGAAATATTTAAGTATTAAATATAATGGTAATCAAGACGTAAACGCGAGCATTGAAAATAATTTATTGCATTTTACGGAAAGGGAAAATAAATATAAATTTAATGCTAATTTTATTCCGTTTAGAAAGACCATTAATCACTTAGTGATCACATTGCCACCTAAAAATTACGAATCATTTAACATTACAACAAATACCGGAAACATTTCAGTTCATGATGCTAAAAGTAATAATAGTAATATGATTACGGACACAGGTGACATTGTTTATCATAATGTAAACTTGAAACATGCTAAAGCGATGACAGACTTAGGCAGTGTTAAAGTTAAACATTCAGATTTAACTGAATTCACAGGCGAAATCAAAACAGGTAATATATCTGTCGACAAAAGTAGTCTTGTTAATAGTGAGATGATTACGTCATTAGGTAATATTAATATTAGCCAATTGAAAAATGAATGCGATATTAAATCTTCAACTGAAGATGGAGATATTTCAATTTCTTATATGAATCCACCTAAGAATACTTTATTACAACTTCAATCTGAATCTGGCAATACAAAAATTGAAAATAAAGCATTTAATGGCGAAAAAGTAGGTAAAGGGAAACACGTTATTGAAAGTTACACAGATAACGGAGATATTTATATAAAATAATATAGAAAAGGCTGAGACATAGATGTCTCAGCCTTTTTTCATTCACTAGCAAATAGAATGTCTGAATCAATCTGACCTGTTATTGTAGGAAGGCTAATGGATTTACCATTTAACCATTCTTTGAAATCAAATGTATGTATGGTGCCATTTTCACCAAGTGCAATTTTCATTTTTAATTGGCTAGGTATGTATGCTGATGTATGTATCGTACCTGACCAACTTTTGAATAACTTGCTGTAAATTTCATATTGAGGATCATTAAAATATCGAAAAGCATCTTCTAAAGACATTTGATCATTTGTGATTTGGTCAATTCGATTATATCTGTCAACAGATTCTTTAATATAATTTCGATTCTCATGACTTAATATTTCAAAATGATTAGTACATAAATTGTTTTGTTTAGTCACAACTTCTCTTGGTGTCGCTTCTACAGTAATTCTCTTGTTTGTTTTATCCATTAAAATATAGCTAAATGAGCTACGGTGAGGAATTTCATTTAATAGTCTAACAGCATCATCGACATCTTTACATGTTTCTAAGATCAATCTTCCAATCATGTAGCAAACAAATCCATCACCAGGTTTTTTACGATGCATAAAATTATAGCCCATCGCTAAACCATGTTCATTCATGCCATCCATTCTGCCAGTTACTCTGGAAGTAGGACCGATTTGTGCATATCCACCATCTGTAGGTTGGAATAGACTAAATCTCCCATCATATGTAGCAGGACTATAATCATAGTTTCTAACCATATAATCTTCTCCTAAGAAAATAGAACAACCACTATCTTTAGCATAAACTCTATAATGACCATAGTTTAACAAGATTGTTTCTAACGGAAATTTTAATGTATCTTGAATCCCCATTAGTTCGTTCCAAATTTTTGGTGCGAATTTTTGATATATATTTTTTGTTTCATCTATATTAATATCGAAGCGGGGTCTTCTAATTCGCCATTCTTTTTCTCTATTTTGCAACATTTTAGTAGACTTTAACCATTCTGCTTGGGCAACACCATAATCATAATGGTTACCTCTAAACTCTAATGTTTGCATCTTAACATTTTGCACATTATCACTCCTCTTATATTTATTTTGATTGAACTTATGTACTTTGTCACGTAAATCCTCTCATATAATTGGAAATATGATGTTAAAGAGATTGTAATAATCGCTTAACCTATGTAATTTATTACCATGTTATATTTGAATTACCAATTATCTCACAGATTATGTGAGAAGGGGGTATGTAAAATGTGGAATCAAGGATATATTTACGTAAAGAAAATATGGCAAGAATGGTATAGAAGATAATCTATTAAATGACGCTTATAGAACAGTTAGAATATATATTTTTGAAATAAAGAGCAAGGGACAATTTAATGTCTCTTGCTCTTTACTCTTTATATTTGATCTGTTGATGTTCTATACGTTTGTGCTTTATTAGTCTTTTTAGTTTGGTTAGACCAAATAATAGCAATTGTAGGTCCAGTGATTAAGTGGATAAAGCTGAATATTGCGCCAGGAACTGCGGATAGGGGATTGAAATGTGCTGTTGCGAGTGACACAGCTAGTCCGGAATTTTGCATTCCAACCTCTATTGAAATGGCACGTTTATCTGGTCTGTTAAGTTTGAATAATTTAGCTAATAAGTATCCGATTGTTAAACCACTGACATTATGAAGTAAGACAACGCCGAACATAATAAGACCAGTTTCAATGATTTGTGTTTTATTACCTGCGACTACGCTTGCAAGAATAAGTGAAATAGATACAACTGAAATAATAGGTAAAATATCAATAGATTTTTCTGCAACTGGTCTAAAGAATCTTTGAACGATAAAACCTAATATAATTGGTATCAATACAACTTGAACTACTGATATAAACATAGATGCAAATGATACTTGTAACCATTCTCTTGCAAATAAATATATTAAACTAGGTGTAACAATAGGTGCTAATAATGTAGAAACAGTTGTGATAGAAACGGATAACGCAGTATTTGCTTTAGCTAAATAGCTAATAACATTTGATGCAGTTCCACCAGGACAACAACCTACTAAGATAACGCCTAATGCTACGTCAGGACTTAAATTAAGCCCTTTAGCGATTAAATATGCAGTAACAGGCATTACAGTATATTGAAGAATAACACCAATTAATACGCTTTTGGGTGATTTAAACACTTCTTTAAAATCATTTGTAGAGATAGTCATGCCCATTCCAAACATTACAATTCCTAATAAATAAGGAATGTAAGGTGCTATTTGAGCAATGGCATTTGGAAAGCTAAAGCCTAGCACTGCTGCTAAAAGCATCCAAAATACAAATGTTTTATTGATAAAATGACTGAACTTCTTAATATTACTCATATATACACCTTCCAATTAAATAATAATCAGAATATTAACAATAATACAAAAATTTTTCAATACTTTATTTGAATTAATTATTTATTTCGTGTATTAATGATGAAATGATACATATATAAAGTGAAATTATACTAAAATATCTATATATCGATAATATCTCGCTTAGAAAAGGATAATATCTTTTATGTATTTTAAATATTATGTTATGATGAAAGAGGTAGAAAATGATGAATGAGGTGACTTCAATGGATTGTATTAAAGGGATATTCAAATTCTTTTTCATCTTAATTGCTATAACAACAGTTGCTGTTGGGGCAGGTATTGCTGTCTTAGCATTTGTATTTAAAAAAGACTTTGAAGAATTAGAACAAAAAACAAAAGAAATTGTATCTGAAATCGAATCTAATAATTAAAATAAAGGAGCAATCACAATATTTCTGTGATTGCTCCCTTTTTATATTTAAAAATTAGGAGGGTTTATATTTGCGATATGAGCGTAATGTTTTAATATCCCCAAGACTAGAAAATGACAAGTGTCATCAATTAAAAGCTTTATCTCATAATCTCAAAGTACCAAGCGAAGATGAATTGTATGCCATACTTGAAAGCATTGAATATGACCAACCATTTTTAAAATCGATTACAATTGGAACGAGTAATGAAAAAGAGATGATTAATACAGCATTTCATTTAAAAGCAATCATAGAGTATATGTGGTACGAACGAAAAAAATCTGAAGTATATGTTAATATCGTCATTTGGAAGAATCATGTTGGTTCTTCTAAAAAATATGTTGATAAATTTATGAAGTATGAACCAGATGCGTGGATAATATTAGGATCTCATATAGGATTCTGCAATTTGTTAAAAAGATTATATAGATTTGAAAGTTGGGATGCTAATCGAACATATTGTTCAAATGCATTATTGTCCCAAACGATGTTTCAAATTGTAGGTGAAAAGTATTTCGAACATATTAAAAGTATTAATCATCTCGGTAAACCAATTATAATCGAGGGTGGTAAAATCATTTTAAAATACAATGCTATTGTTTAGACCGCTTCTTTTTGAATATAAAAAATAGAATTGATGCAATACATATGAGTAATGCACTTATTAAATAATTTAAGTAATGTTTTGAACTTTGACCAGTTTCAGGAAGCTTTGATGTTTCTGATTTGGTCTTTTTTTCTTTATTAGTGTGATCGTTAGTAAGTTTATTAGGGTTAGGAATTAAAGAGTCTTTAATGACTGAGATTTGGTATGTCTGATTTTGACTTGGAATTTGATTAGAATTTGAATTATCCGTAATTTGACTATGACTTTGTTGACCTTGATCTATTTGAGTAGGTTGATTTGTATTTTGCTCAAAAGTTGAAGTGGTCTTGTCGTCAGAATTAAATGTATAATATTTATCCTCTCCTAGTGAAATCGTTGAGTGGCTATCTATGCCGTTAATCTTCACATTAAATTTAGTGGACTTAGTAAATGTAGTGGGTATATTGATTGAAGTATTACCGTTCTGATCTGTTATGCCAGAAAGTTCTTGGTTATCTGCAATGAGTTTAACTTCGACATTATTTAAAGGGTGATAGGTCTTTGAAAGTACATTAATAGAAATGGATTGATTATTTGTATTTGCTATATTGCGTTGGATATTGCTAGAAGAAGTCAATCTATATAACTTATTAGGTTCAACAGTAAAAGTTTGATTATTTGAAGTGGTTAAAGTGTAATGAGGTTTAATATTCTTATTAGGAATTTCTATAAATGCTAAACCGTCAGATTTAGTTGTTAAAGATTTAACTTCTTGATCTAACTGTAATTGGAAAGTTTCATTAGATATCGGGGTATTATCAGAAGCATAAAATTGAAAACCAATAGGTGTCATATCATTATTAGCGTGCGCAGTTCGTGACGTATTGAATGATGTAGCGACCATACAAACAATACTAAATAAAAAGATTGGAAAAGGTTTCATATTGACCTCCTTTCATCTCTTAATTTATTAGATGATCATCTGATATCATTATGCCATAAACTCGATAGATATTCCACTATTATTTTATGATTTTTATATAAAATTTTTAACACAACTAAAATCTTCCTATATATATGTCATTCAAAACTTTTGAGAATGGACGCTTGAATCTTTTTGCAAGTGATAAAATAAAAGAGTAAAATATAATCAGAACGAGCATAATCTAAAAGGGGATGTCTTATATGAAATGTGCAAGTTGTAATCAAGAAATGGTAGATGATCTTCGTACGAATGTTCCAGGCACTCTAGTTGATGTTAGATTAATAAAAGAAGAAGAGAATGAAGATATTTTAAACAAAGCGATTGCAATACCGAAAGCAGCAGTATGTTTACAATGCGGCGAAGTGAAATATTACATAGAAGATATTGAATCATTTAGAAATGCTATTAATCATGAATAACAAGAAAATCATTAATAAAAAAACAGCGTACATTTGAAATAAATCATGTACGCTGTTTTGTTTATATTTTTTTTATATTTCGTACAGATGCATAGCAATGCTCACCATTACTAAAATATACTGCACGATCTTTTGTGTTAATAGTATCAACGTTATTACGATTAATGACATAACTGTTATGGCATCTGAAGAAGCGGTCATCTAAATTAGATAAATCTTTTAAACTGCCATAAAATTCAATTTGTCTATTGTCTAGATGAGCAATTAGTCGATGCGATTTTGATGATGACTCAAAGAACATAACATCATCATATTGAACATATACTGAATTGCTACCTCTCGTTAATTCTATCTTTTCAACGTTTGTATTTTTAGAAAGCATACCTAATCTTATGTATGCAGTGTCTAAACAATCTAACACTCTAGTCTTCAGTTGATCAGGATCATCTTTAAAAATAAAATCCATCGCAGCAACTTTATAAACAAATGTTAAATAAGTCAGTTCACTGTGACTTGTGACAAAAACAATACTACCAATAGGGTCATACTTACGTATTTCACTTGCTAATGTAATACCATTAATATCAGCATCTAATTGAATATCTAAAAAGTAACAACCTATATCATTTGAAGATTTAACGTGCTCCAACAATTCATACGGATCACGTGTTGCTAGTTCAATAGACATTTCTTTTTCTTCAATCATAATATAATTATTGATAATCGTCTGCATGCGCTCTAATTGTTTCGGGTCATCTTCACAAATGATGATTTTCATTGAATCACTTCCTCATTGCTATCATTTAAAATTTCAAGCTTTTGAATAAAGTATTGATTATTAATAAAAGTATCTAAGAAAACATGGTCTGTCTTCTCAGTAATTTCTTTCAACGTAGTTAACCCAATACCACGCTTACGACCTTTAGTAGAATAATGATTTTCAAATAGTTTATGTACCTTAGGCGTATCTTTAGAACATTTATTCATGAATACAAGTAAAATCGATTCCTCATTTTTAATAAATGCAATTTGAATCGTTGGATTATCAACAAACTCAGAGGCCTCAATTGCATTATCCATAATAATGCCAATACATCTACTTAATTCAACAATGTTCATATTTATATGATCAATCTGTTCAGTAATCTCAACACTAATATTGATATTCTGTTCTTGAGATTGAATAATTTTCGTCGTTAATAAACCCTTTATTTCTCTAACATGTAAATTTTGAAGACCATTAATTTTTATCGCATTTAATTTCATATCATCATGAAGATGTGCAATATTTTGGTCAAAGTAAGTTCTCAAACCATCCATATCATCTTCTCTAATATATTCAGATAACGTCGCTAAAATATTTACATAATCATGACGAAACTTTCGCATCTCATTATTAATCTGCTCAATCTGCAACGTATACTTATAATACTGATTGATTTCTTTCTTCGTACGCTGCAAAGCCATCTCTCTAATAACCGTGAAAGAAATTAAAATAATAAAAATAGCAGCAACACATACATAAATCACATAAAATAAAGTTTGGAATTCAAACTCTTTTTCAGTATTGTAAGACTTTGGCATGTATACATAGAACACCGTAAAAGAAAGACCTAAGAACGCTGCTAACAATAGTAGGTAAATACGGTTGTTATATAAATAGCTTAATTTAAGTCTATTCATTAATTGTCTTATTATAATCGCTATTGATACTGAGATTATAAAATGAAAGACAAAATAAAATACATGTGTTGATATTGCAGAAGGCTCTATATTAAAGATGAGTCTAATTAATAAGGATGATAAATAATCTGAAACTACTGAAATGATTATGACCAGTAATGTATTTATAATCCCAAATATTCTAAATTTAAAGTAGAAAAAGACTCCCAAAAAAGTTATAACAAATATTATAGATGCTACACCAACTATAAAATATAAAGCAAGAGAAGGGATCATGTACCCTAATAATAGGATGACATAATCCCTTTTTGAATATCGATAGTTTTGAGTTAGTGATAATAAAACTACAAATAATGATGTTTGAAACAAACCATATATAATAGTCTCTGTAATTGATAATTGTGCCATATACTTACACTTCCCAAATTATATATTACTTATTGTTTTCGTTTAATAATTCTTGTGGTACTTCTGTTTCATCTAAGAATACGTTACAACCTCTAATTACCGCTTTTTCACCGATTGCTGAAAGGATATTTGATACTGATTTTGAAAATAGGCTAGATAATAAATTCATGATAATGTTTCCTCCTCTTTGTAAAATATAGGTAATAGTGATACTGCTTCAAAGATTAATCCTAAACATACTAATTGTTGATAGGGTTCTTTAAGGAATAAAGTTAATACTATCAAAATTGTTGCTGCTAGGATTGATCTTAGTTTAAGTCCTTTTTTCCATTTGCCTAATATTGGGTGTTTCTTTGTTTGCATTGGTGCGTACTTTATAATGATAAGATATCCGACTAACGCTATGGCTAAGAATGGCCAATAGGGTATGTTGGCATTTATGATTATAAGTGGTGCAACGACAAACATGATTAGGCTTTGTATCGTACATAGAAATGTGGACTTAGCATGCGCGCCAAACGCGAAATATCGAATGGCAAAATAACTAAGATGTACAATAAGTGTGTATAAAAATATATGGCATAGAAGGGCAGCGCCGTATATAACTATGGTCTTCATCATATTCCCTACAAATACTTCTAGTCCATACTTTACCTTTAAATAACTAACATGATCTAGATTATTTGAATTTTGAAGACTTGCAGCAATTTTATCTATTTGTGTTTGGACAGGTTGATACATAGCGCCCCTCCTTCATTATGATTATAGAACATATTGATTTACATTTTACTTCTTTTGCCTAACTGTATTATTTCAATGCCTAACTGTTTGAATTTATAATATATTTGTATTTTAACATAATTTTAATGCAGTTAAGAACTTAAATTAACGACTTAGGGAAAATATAAAATTCTATTATTGAAATACTATAATATATTTAGTGAATATTTAATTTTTTATGATAAATTAAAAAGTTTAAATATAAAGGAGGATCCTTTATGGCAGGCGATATCGTCAATGCTATTTGTAGTATTTTTAATTGGTTAGTGGAACTTTTTAATGGGTTGTTTACTTAAATATCTGCTGTGTTTGATACGTGGTTATTCATATAATAAATATTGTAACGTGTACCATTTGGTATGCGTTTTTATTATAGTTATTGAGCGTTTTCATGTAGAATGATATTAAAGAACAAATTAGGGAGGAATTTAATTTTATGAAAACGAAAGGTTATATTGGTAGTTATACGAAGAAAGAAGGAAAAGGGATTTATCGTTTTGATGTTGATGAGAATGATCAAACAATCGAGAAGGTTGAAGTTGGTTATGAAGTTGAAGCATCTACATATTTAACACAACATGGTCAATTTTTATATGCTATTAAAAGAGATGGCGATGATTGCGGTGTTGCAAGTTTTAATATTAATGAAGATGGTAGCTTAACATATATAAATGATTGCTTAGCTTCACAAGAAGGAACGGGTTGTCATATTTCAGTTTCTGAAGACGGTCAATATTTATTTGAAGCTGTTTATGGTAGTGGTTATGTAAGACTTTATAAATTAAACGCTGAAAATGGCGAAATTATTGAATTAATAGATGTGTATAAAGGTGAAGGTCATGGACCAAATGAAGCAAGACAAGAAGGTAGCCATATTCACTTTGCAGAACAGACACCAGATTTAGATTATATCGTTACAGTTGATTTAGGTGCAGATGTAATCAGAACATTTAAATTCTCTGATGAAGGATTGGAATTATATGAAACATTAGAAGTCCAAGCTGGAAGCGGTCCAAGACATATTGCGTTCCATCCAAGTGGTGTTTACGCATACTTAGTAAATGAACTGAGCAATACGATTCAAGTGTTGTCATATAAAAATGGAGTGTTTGCGACAATCAGTCCAGCACTATTAACGATTCCAGAAGACTTTGATTTAAATTCACAAGTTGCTGCTGTTAGATTAAGCCATGATGGTCAGTTTATTTATGTTTCTAACAGAGGACATAATAGTATAGCTGTTTATAAAATATTAGGTGATGGTGCAAATGTTGAATTAGTTGAAATTGTAACAAGTGGTGGAACTTGGCCTAGAGATTTAAATATCACACCAAGTGATTCATTTATAGTTGTTGCACATGAACATTCATATAATTTAGTATTATTTAGTCGAAATAAAGAAACTGGTAAGCTGACAGAAATAGAGAACGAACAAAAAGCTGCAGAAGGCGTTTGTGTTCAATTTATATAATGGTAGGTGATGAACGTTGAAAATAGCACTATATCAGATGCATGTAATACCTGGAGAACCAGAAAAAAATATTGAAAAAATTAATCAATGGTTAGATGAGTTAGATGATGAAATTGACATAGCAGTGTTACCTGAAATGTGGAATACTTCTTATCGATTAAATGAGTTAACCGAACTTGCTGATGAAGATGGTCAAAGAATTTTACCTTTCTTAGAGCAAAAAGCAAAAGAAATCCACAAACATATTGTTGCTGGTTCAATTGCATATAAAAAAGGAAATGAAATTTATAATCGAACAATTGTCGTCAATAATGAAGGAAAGTGCATTAATACTTACGACAAAGCACATCTTGTGCCAATGTTTAATGAACATCATTTCTTAACTTCAGGTAGTAAGAAATCTACTGTATATGAGTTAGATGAAATAGAGATGGGAACGATTATTTGTTATGATTTAAGATTCCCAGAATTAACGCGTTCACTAGCTTTAGAAGATGCAAAAGTAATTTTTGTTTCGGCACAATGGCCGAAATCAAGAATTGATCATTGGAAAGTATTATTACGTGCTAGAGCAATTGAGAACCAAGTATATATTATTGCTTGTAATAGTGTAGGTACTTGTGATGATAATGAATTTGGTGGACACAGTTTAGCATATGCACCAGATGGAACACTAATCGACAGTTTATACTATGATGAAGATACATTAATCGTTGATATAGACTTTGATTCGCAAGAAAAAATTCGAGAAGCCATTCCTATTTTCAATAGTTTAAGAACAGATTTATATTAGGAAGATGTGGAAAGAGACTGAGACATTACATTTTGTCCCAGTCTCTTCTTATTATCTTACAAATGTCATATTGAACATTTTTAGAAAAAGTATAAAATCATTTATAAGACAGAAAATTGTAAAGGCATGGAGATGATTTATTTGGAAAGTAGTATAGCAGTCCAATTTAAAAATGTAGAATATGAAATAGAACGGTCTCTTATTTTAAAAGGTGTTACAGGTGACATTTATAAAGGTAAACTCACTTCTATAATCGGGCCATCAGGTGCAGGAAAATCAACACTGCTCTCTTTAATTAATTTGTTAAAGTCTAGTACAAGTGGCGAAATATTAATAGATCAACAATCTATTCAAACATATAATCCAATGGAACTTAGAAGAAAAGTACAATTGGTTTCTCAAGAAGCAACGATGATTAAAGGAACTGTAAAAGATAATTTAGAACTGCCATTAATACTACAAAATAAAAAAATGACAGATGAAGAAGCTAAATATTATTTGAAGATAGTCGATTTGCCAGAAACTTTTTTGAATAAAAATAGTAAAGAATTATCAGGTGGAGAAAAACAAAAGTTATCACTAGCACGTTCACTCGTTAATAAACCTAAAGTGATATTGCTAGATGAAGTGACATCGGCATTAGATAGAAACTCAAAGCGTGTAATTGAACAGCTATTGCAAAAAATTATTAAAGAACACGAAGTTACCATGATATGGATTACACATGATATTAATCAAGCTTTTAGAATGAGCGATTACATATGGGTCATGATCAATGGAGAAGTTGAACAAGCTGATACAACTGAAAATGTTAAAAATTCAGAACAACCAAACGTCAGAAGCTTTATAGGAGAAAAATTAATATGAGTATAACATCAATTGTGTTAATGTTTATTTTTATAATTATTCCGATAGTTATTTCGAAAAGTTTTAATTTAGGATTAGAGAAAGATACATTAATTGCAGCTATTCGATCATTTGTTCAACTGTTAATTGTAGGGTATATATTACAATTTATATTTGATCAAGAAAGCCATATTTTTATCATTTTAATGATCATGCTCATAATAGGTGCGGCAACACAAAATGCGCGAAAAAAAGGTTTGGAAATACCAGGTATTACATGGAAATTATTATTGGCTTTTGTAGCAATAGAAGTCATTACACAAGGTATCTTATTAGGATTTAAAATAACACCACCAACAGCACAATACATCATACCGATAAGTGGCATGATTGTTGGTAATGCGATGGTATTAAGTATATTGTTCTTAAATAGATTTATGTCAGAAGTTAAACAAAATGAAAATGTGATAGAGCTTGTTCTTTGTTTGGGAGGCACGCCTAAACAAGCTATCCATAAGCAACTTATTACTTCTATACAGTCTAGTGTTATACCAACAATAGAACAACAAAAGACAATAGGGCTTGTCCAATTACCCGGTATGATGAGTGGTCAAATCATTGGTGGGGCAGATCCAATTGAAGCGGTACTCTTTCAAATATTAATCGTATTTATGTTATTAACAAGCGCTACAATGACGAGTGTGATTTTAGGTTTCTTATCATATCCAACTTTATTTAATAAAAAGCAGCAGCTCATTGAAAGTCAATATAAATAAAAATAAGCATGTGGTTAAGACGTTAATGAATGTCTATACCATATGCTTATTTTATATGCTTAAATTTAATTATGTCGCCGTTAGTAACACTTCTGCATTACTTTTTAAACATAGCTCGCACATATTTAGCTTTTCCTTTATAAGGTGGGAAAAGAACGCCAGTTTCTAGTTTGGTAGTTTTAAACATGATGCTCTTTTCATTGCTAAAGAGTTCAAATGAAGCTTTGCCATGATATTTACCAATTCCTGAATGACCGACACCACCAAATGGTAAGTTATGGTTACCTAAATGTAAAAGTGTATCATTGATACAACCGCCACCGAATGATATTCTTCTTACGACTTCATCAGTATGATTTTCGTCTTCACTAAATAAATATAATGATAGTGGCTTTGGTTTATTCTTGATAAATTGAATGGCGTCGCCGAATGCTTCATACGTCATAATAGGTAATATTGGACCAAAGATTTCATCTTCCATTAGAATATCATCGAATTTAACATTATCGACAATAGTCGGTTCTATATAGCGATTCTCTCTGTCCGAGCTACCACCGTAAACGATGTCACCATTAGTTTGATTAAGTAAATTCACTAATCGATCTGTATGACGTTCGTTTACAATTCTGCCATAATCTTCACTATTTTGTGCTGATGACGTATAAAACTCTCGAATAGTTGTTTGAATTGCTTTAATAAATTGTTGTTTAATCGATGCGTCGATGATGACATAATCTGGTGCTACACATGTTTGACCGGCATTAATGAATTTACCAAATGTGATTCTTTCTGCTGCTACTTTAATATTTGCAGTCTTATCTACAATTGCTGGACTCTTTCCACCTAATTCAAGTGCTACTGGAATCAGTTGTTTACTAGCTTGTTCGTAAACGATTTGTCCTACTTTAGTAGAACCAGTAAAGAATATAAAGTCGAATGGGTAAGTTAACAGTTCTTCAGTTACGGTTTGATCGCCAGTTATACAAGATACATATGCAGGATTAAATGCTTCATGTATAATTTTTTCTATCACAACACTAACATTTGGTGTGAGTTCTGAAGGTTTGATAACTGCACAATTCCCTGCAGCAATAGCACCAATTAAAGGTTCTATTACAAGTTGAAACGGATAATTGAACGGACCGATGATTAAGACTGTGCCATATGGTTCATTAATTGTGTAACTTTTACCTGGAAATAAAAACACAGGTGTATTCACGGTTCTTTTACTTGCTAAACTCTTGACTTCTTTTAGCATGAAAGAGATACTTTTGTAAATGTAACCAATTTCAGTAGCATAAGATTCAACAGAATTTTTGCCTAAATCTTGTTGCAATGCTGAAATTAAGGCACTTTCATTTGATTTAATAGATTTTCTCAGTGCTCTTAACTGTTTTTTTCTAAATTTAATATCTTTTGTTACATCACTATCAAAAAGTGATTGTAAGTTTTCGAATTGAGTCGCGATAGTCAATATGGATGTCTCCTTTATACTTCTATTGTTTATATTTTAACAATAGTTATAATTAAAAGCGAAGTGTTTATTTATGAAATTTTTATTTTTAAAAAAATAACGAAAAGGTGAAATAATATGAGATTTGGATTTATAGGTACCAATTGGATAAGTGATAAATTTATAGAGAATGGTTTAGAAGTTGAAGCGTTTGAACCTTATGCTGTCTATTCACGTACTGAAGAAAGAGCAGACTATTATAAGGAGAAACATCAACTTACTGAAACGTTCACAGATTTAGAGTTATTTTGTCAATCACCTAATTTTGAAGCGGTATACATAGCATCACCAAATGCGTTTCATTTTAAACAAGCAGAAATAGCGATTAAAAATAAAAAACATGTCTTAATCGAAAAGCCAGCGACAATTGTGCAAGAGCAATTTGAAGCATTATCTAAACTTGCTTATGAATATAATGTTACTGTTATGGAAGCGATGAAATCAACATTATTACCACCATTTGTAGAATTTACAAATGATCAAATTGATATTGGTGAAATTAGATATGCTGATTTTCATTATCACCAATATTCTTCAAGATACGATAACTATAAAAAAGGCATCATAGAAAATGCGTTTAAACCTGAGTTAGGTAACGGCGCTTTAATGGACTTAGGTGTTTATGCTGTAGCACCGATGATACATTTGTTTGGTATGCCACAAAGTATTAAAGCAAATGGTTTTAAATTAGATACTGGTGCAGATGGACAAGGTAATGCGATATTGGATTATCATACTTTCCAAGCAACGATTAGTTATTCGAAAATATGTGACCGCCCCAGCCCTTCAGAAATAGTAGGGGAAAATGGTTATGTATTAATTGATAAAATAAGTGCACCTTCAAATATAAAAGTATTTAATAGAGAAGGTGTATTACAGAAAGAATATAATAATGATTCACCGTTAACAATGAAAGATGAAATAATTGAATTTATTAATTGTGTACAGAATCATAAGGTAGAGTCATCTATTAATACACATCAAAGATCATTAGAAACGATTAAAGTATTAGATGAAATTAGACAGCAAATTGGAGTTCAATTTAATGTCTAAAAAGTACTTCATCATTACGGCTGTGATTATTATCGTTTTATTGTTAGTCGTGGCATTTGTGCCGTTTAAACAAAATCCATCTTCGACATCAAGAGTGGTCGTTGATCACTTTAATCATAAGTATGCATTTCCGAGTTGTTATGACTACGAAAAAGCATCAAATTATATTGATGAAGTAACATATAAAGATGCTCAAGATTTAAAATATCCTCCTATGAATACGTGCACAGAAGAAAAGGCAAAGCCTCAATATAAATCATTGCTTAAACGGTTATTAGAAAGTACAGAAATATAAAAAATCCTGACGAAATAATATCATTTCGTCAGGATTTTTTGATTATTTCTTTAATACATCGTGTGTGCTTTCATCTTTAGTCATAACATCTTTAACGTACGGACAAACTGGATCAATTACTTTCTCTTCAGATCTTGCTTTTTCAAAAACAACATCAACCAATTTTCTAGCAATACCCTGTCCACGTAGTGAAGGATCTACAAATGTATGATCGACCACAAGTGTCTTGCCATCTAAGTCTTGATACGTGATTTCCGCTTCAAAATCATTCTCAGAATTGCCTACATAAAATTTGTTTGTACCTTGTTTGATTTCCATTTAAAGCACACTCCTTATAAATTATTTACCTAATAATTCATCAATAGGTGGAACGACTTGTTTCTTACGAGAAACAACGCCAGGTAATACAGCGACATTTCCATTTAATTCAGTGTTGAACGCTTTTGTTACGACTTGTTGTTCTTTACCTAAAGTAATAGCAGTTGAGTCACTGTTTAAGATATCTGTAATAACAAATACAAATAAGTCATATTGTTCTTTAGCAATAATTGCGTTGATTTCATTTTCAACGTCTTCTTGAATTTCAAGAACTTCGTTTACATCAACAGTATTAACTTGTGCAATACGTACGACTTTATCACCCATGTTGAATGATTTAGCATCCATATTTAAAAGGAATTCAGGTGATTTACCTTTTACTGAAGCACCAGCTTTTAACATTTCTAAACCATATTCATTTAAATCAACATTGGCAATTTTAGCTAATGCTTCACAAGCTTGTTTATCTTGTTCTGTGCATGTTGGTGATTTAAATAGTAATGTATCAGAAATAATAGCTGAAATCATAAGACCAGCAATTTCAGGTTTAATTTCAATACCATTTTCTTCGTACATTTTTTTAAGGATTGTAGTCGTACAACCAACTGGTTCAGCTCTGTAATATAATGGAGCTGCTGTTTCAAAATTGCTGATACGGTGGTGATCAACAACCATAGTAATTGTAGCATCTGTAATATCATCAGCACTTTGTTGGAATTCGTTGTGATCTACTAAAATAACGTCTTTACCTTTTAAAGGTGTTTCTAATAATGCAGGTGCTTGAACTTTGAAATAATCCAATGCGAATTGTGTTTCGTCTGAAACGTCTCCAAGTCTTGCTGCTTGAACGTCATTTCCAAGTTCTTTTTGTAAATCTTCCATTACTAATGCTGAAGCAATTGTATCTGTGTCAGGATTCTTATGTCCAAATATAAATGTGTTTACCAATGTAATTTCTCCTTTTGCTTTGAATATTCTGTCACTTTATTTTAACATGAACACCTTGTCTATTCTACAACTGCGCCTATACTATTTTCAAAATGTGTAAGCGCCCAATCGTGCCCAGCTTGATTAAAAGAAGCGACACAATTCTTAGGAATAATAATTTGATAATTTAAATTGTAAGCATCGACAGCAGTATGTAACACACAAATATCTGTACAAACGCCGACAATTTCAACAGTATCAATATGTCGTTCTCTTAATAAACTATCAAGATTTGTACCGAAAAATGCACTATATCTTGTCTTATCTATCCAAAATACATGATTAGAATGCTTGATTGAATCGTATTGAGGCTTTAATGAGTTATATAAATTTCTACCTTCTGTGCCTACGATATTATGAGGTGGAAATAATTTTGTTTCAGGATGATATGGATCATTCTCATGGTGATAGTCCATTAAATAAAAAATTAAATCTTCATTCGAGTTGTATGTTTCGATTTTATGATGAATATTTTGTTCAATTTCTTGACCAGGTTCTCCGCATGTTAACTTACCATCTGACGCAACGAAATCATTTGAATAATCAACGATAATGAGTGCTTTCTTCAATTATATTCCCCCTAATTGTTTATAAAATGTTTTCAGTGTAATATAAATATACATGCAAGTATACGCTATATTAAGGTGGTTATGAAGTATGAAGCATATTGTTAATGTAAATCGTTATGGTGCTAAAGGTGGTTGTGGAATTACAGATACAGTGGGTATTCAATTAGCTTTATTACAAGCTAAGAAAGGACCAGTAACAGTTTATATACCTAAAGGTGTTTATCATATTATTTATGAATTAGTGATATATGAGAATACAACGCTTATTTTACATGATGAAGCTGTGTTAATCAGAAAATCGCCTACAGCTATGCTGAAAAACGGACATAGATTGAAAAAATACTATGGCTACGATGGTCACGGTAGTATCAATATTATCGGTGGGACATTTGATGCGTATGGACATACAAATAATACAAATAACACAATCATGTCTATTGGTCATGCACGCAATATTCAAATACATAATGTGACATTTAAGAATGTTGTTGGTGGACATGCGATTGATGCATGTGGCTTAGATGGCTTTTATGTAAATGAATGTAAGTTTCTTGGATTCCGTGACGATAGTGGAACGAGATTATTTAGTGAAGCAGTTCAAATAGATATTCAAACAGAAGGTGCATTTCCTAAATTTGGGGCAACAGATGGTACGATAACTAAAAATGCACTGATCGAAAACTGTTATTTTGGAAATTCAGGTGATCCAAACATGTTACCTTGGAATAGAGCAGTTGGATCTCATGCAAGTATGTATGATGTATTTTATGAGGATATAAATATTCAACATAATACTTTTGAAGGGTTAGGGGATTTCGCAGTTACTCTATTAAAAGCAAAAGATTCATCTGTTACACACAATCAATTTATAAATTGTGAGGGTGGCGTAAGATATTTAGCTGTACCAACAGGTAAATATTCATTAGATATCCATAAATTAAATAGAGGCGGACAAGCAGGGTCAACTATATTGATAGGTGATAATACATTTAAAGATATTAAAAGTAAACCAAGTATTTTAATTAAAAGTTATGAAGACGTTATGAATAAAGATATTTATATTTATAATAATCATTTTGAAGGAGAGTCTTCAAATAATATTAAATTCATTAAGACGACAGATATTTATTTATACAATAACCGTAATTTAAGTAATATCAAACAAGATCAAGTTGAGAACCTTATTCATATTTAATTATAATGGAGGACATGATGAATAGCATAGACCGTTATATTGAACAAATTGATGAAAAGAAAAAAGAAACATATATTCATTTGCTAAATACAATCAAAACACATTTACCACCAGGCTATGAACTAGTCATGCAATACGGTATGCCGACATTTGTAGTACCTTTAGATAAATATCCAAAAGGTTATTTAAATAGAGTAGACGAACCACTTCCATTCATTAGTGTTGGTGCTCAAAAAAATCATATTGCCTTATATCATATGGGGTTATATGGGATGCATGAATTGAAAGATTGGTTTGAGAATAGATACAAAGAACAAGTACCAACTAAATTAAATATGGGGAAAAGTTGTATTAGATTCACAAACAATAAAAACATACCCTATACTCTAATAGGTGAGTTGAGTGAAAAAGTCACTGTAGATGAATGGATACAAAAATATGAATCAGGACATAGAAATCAAAAATAATAGTTTTTGTGATTTTTACTTAAATTATACGAGAATGATTAGTGTTTTGCATAAAATCGTAGATTATAAAAAAGCACCTCATTATTACTGAATAAATCAGTATAATGAGGTGTTATTTAATTTGAGTTAGGAATTATGTCTCAAACTCTTTATTTATGTAATTCGCTTATCAAAATTACCTAGCACTTTTACATTAAAATCTAAAGTTTTTAGGATTGTGATGACTTTTTTCATTTCTACATCTTCAGCGCTACAATCTGCTTGAACAAAGAAATGATACATGCCGAGTTGCGTTTTGAGTGGTCTTGATTCAATCCATGATAAGTTAATATTAAACAAAGCAAATGTATTTAATATACTTGCTAATAAGCCTGGTTTATCTTGGTCAGGTGTAATTAACAAAATACTATCTGTTGCTTTTTCAACATGTTTTTCTTGTGCTGATAAAATTAAAAATCTTGTTGTATTATGTGGATAGTCTTCGATGTGTTCATGTAATGCTTCAACATCGTCATTAGATTTTTCTAAACCAATTGGTGCTATAGCGCCAGTATGTGCATCTATTTCATCTAAACTTTGAACAGTACTGTCGGAATATCTGTATGCAAAGTTATGATTTTTAATGAATTTAGATGTTTGATTGATCGCTGGGGCGATAGAAACAACTTCTTTAATATCTTCTAATTTTGCGCCTTTTTGAACATAAAGAGAAAATGATATATCTAGATGTAATTCGTCTATAACGTGGATTTTCTGCTCTGTTAATGAATCGGCAATGATGTTGATTGTACCTTCGATAGAATTTTCAATTGGGGCAATTGCAATGTTCTGTGGGTCAGCTTCAATTGCTTTAACCACTTCGTATAAATTTGACTTAGGAATATATTCATTGATTTCATCTGGCTTATATTTAAGTGCTGCCATATGTGAAAATGTACCTAATGGTCCTAAATAATATAACTTCATAAATGACTTCCTTTCTAATGCATTGGACAACCTTGTTGATTTTGTCTATATAAAAAGTTTGGACTTCTCATCTCATTATCATAGCCTTTATGATAATTATGTACAAGTGAAGGTGAAAGGGGCGGTGCGAGCCAACTCCATTTTCCGGTCACTTTTCTATTGGCTTTACATTCATTTTCTTCAAATTTCTTAAATTGTTTAGAGGCATTATAATGATCAACAATCGCAACACCCGCTTCTTTATACGAATGATAAATAGCATAATTAAACTCTACTAAAGCTCTATCTCTCCAGTAACTTGATGTTGTCGTTGTATCAAAATCAAATGCTTCTGCAATGTCTTTTAATTTATTATAGCGATATTCGTCTGTAAAATTTCTAACGCCAATTTCAGTTTCCATGTACCACCCGTTGAATGGGGCAGTATGATAATATATACCACCAATTTCTAAATCCATATTTGAAATGATGGGTACTGCATACCATTTTAGTTGTAGTGATGCTAACTTAGGATACTGTTTATGAGTGATGTTAATTTCTTTAATGAGTCCTTGTGGATATTGATGGATTTTAGGGCGTTGTTGATTAATTCGAAACATTAATGGAAGCACATCAAAATCAGTATGAGGACTTTGCCAATTTAAATGGTGTGCTAATTTCGTCATTTTGATAGATTTAGGGTCGCCCTTATTTTCGTATCCTGCATATCTAATCAATTGTTCATTCATAATTTCTATTTGGTTATTATATATGCTTATCATTGGTTTGATTTTTCCGTCATTTGTAGCGTCTTTAATGTGATCTTCAATTGAAGCGATAAATGTTTGTTCATCTTGAATATGTCTTAAATCTCTAACCGTCAATTTATCCCAAAAAAGTCTACCAATACATCTATTTGAATTTCTCCAAGCTACTTTCGCACCATATTCTAATTCTTCGGTAGTGTGGGTATAAGTACCAGTTTTAGAAATTTCATGTTCAATTTCTTGTATTCTTTTATTCATTTGTAATTCTGATATTTCTAATTCTTTATACATATCTTTAATAAAAGCAGTCGCTTTATCTCGTAACATAAATACACCTCTATGTACTAGTATAAGCGACTGCTAATTTTTGACAATATATGAATTATGACAATTTACCAATTATTAATGTCTTGTCGTTCACCTTTAAAATTACCTGACTTTTTATGACGTTCTTTTAATACTGATATCACATCTTCAAATTTAACGCTTCTATCATGTAGTAATACGAATAAATGATAAAGTACATCAGCGACTTCATTTGTGAGTTCTAATTTGTCATCTTTCATCGCTGCGATAACGACTTCAAATGATTCTTCTCCATATTTTTTAGAAATTTTATCTATACCTTTATTAAGTAAATAATTTGTATATGATTTTGGATTATTAGAATCAACACTTTCTTGAATAGTCATTTCTAAAGATTCAAGCGTGTATGGTTCTTCAGTATTAAAACAACTAACAGATCCAGTATGACAAGTAGGGCCATCAGGATTGACTTGTAACAAAATTGTATCTTGGTCACAATCTAATTGTATATCGATAACATGCTGGATATGATTGGACGATTCGCCTTTTTTCCATAGACGATCTTTACTTCTTGAATAAAACCAACAGACTTTATCTTGAATGGTTAAGTTATAAGCTTCTTCATTCATATAACCTAACATTAATACTTGTCCAGTTTGGTAATGTTGTAAAATTGCTGGTACAAGACCTTTAGAAAAATCAGGTGCTAATTCACTCATCGTACATTCACTCCTTCATTAGATAAATGTGTTTTGACTGCTTGTATCGTTGTTTCTTTATCGTGAAAAATACTTGCAGCGAGACCTGCAGATACATCTGTTTGTTTAAATAAATCAACAAAATGCTGACTATTACCGCCACCACCTGATGCAATAACAGGTAAAGACACCAGTTGGTTTATTTCTGTTAATAAACGATGATCAAATCCTTGTTTAACACCATCGTAATCCATACTGGTAATTAATAATTCACCGGCGCCGAGATTTTCAACTTCTTGAACCCAATCTAACACGCGTTTATCTGTTCGCTGTTTACCACCATGTGTATAACAGTACCAATCTTGATGTTCTTCTTCCCATTTAGCATCAACTGCGATACAGATACATTGTTTTCCGAACTTATCACTCGCTTCACGAATAAATGCTGGGTTACGCAATGCACTTGAGTTTAAAGAAATCTTATCAGCACCATGATTAAGTAATACCGAAATATCTTCAAGTGTACTAATACCACCACCAATTGTAAGTGGAATGAATAATTTTGAAGCTGTTTCTGATATGATATCTAACATCATTTGATGTCCATTTTCTGTCTTAGAAATATCTAAGAACACAAGCTCATCTGCCGCTTCTTGATTATAATATTCAGCTAATTCAACTGGATGTCCAATATCTCTCAAACCTTTAAATTTTATGCCTTTAACGACTCGTCCATCTTTAACATCTAAGCATGGGATGATTCTTTTTTTGATCATTCAATACCCTCCCAAAATGCATCCGTATTTGCTGCTTTTCCAACAATAGCAGCGTGAACATTTAATGCATCCAGTTGATTGATGTCATCTTTATTTCTTATACCACCAGATGCAATGACAGGTATAGATGTTGATTGTACTAATTTGCCTGTTAATTCAAAGTTTGGTCCAGATAATTTACCGTCTTTCGAAATATCTGTATAGATAATTCCGCCGAGAGGGAATGTGTTAATTTTTTCAATGAAATCAAATAGGTTTATGCCGGCATCATCGAGCCAACCGTTTAGTTTGATTTTTTCAACATATGCATCGACAGATAAATATATTTTGTTAGGGAACCTATTAGTCACTTCTTTTAACCAGTCTAAGTCTTGTATGCCTTTAGTGCCGACGATAATGTACTCAACGCCTTTATTTAAATATGATTCAATTGTTTCAACACTTCGAATACCGCCACCAACTTCAATTGGTAAATGAGTTAAATTGACGAGTTGTTCTATGTAATTTGCTTCTGTTGGTTGTTGATTTTTTGCGCCGATTAAATCGATGACATGAATTCTAGAAACTTGTTTAAATTTTGAATAGAAAGCAATTGCTTCTTCTGCAGTTCTAGGCATAGATTCTTTAGAATCATATTTACCTTCAGTTAATCTCACGCTAGTGGAGTCTATTAAATCTATTGCTGGCCAAATTTCAATCATTTAAAAAACCTTCTTTCAATGCTTGGTCTAGTATTTTGAGTCCGTAATCACCACTTTTTTCTGGGTGGAATTGTATACCGATAATATTTTTTTGTTGCACGATTGCAGTGATTGGTTGTCCATAGTCTGCTGTAGCAACTATAGGTAAATCAGTAGAGACATGATAAGAATGTATAAAGTAAACATCACCATCAAGTAGAGGATGTTCACTTTGTAAATTGTTCCATCCTAAATGTGGAACAGGGTAGGGACTCTCTATAGGTATAACGTTCCCTTGCAATAAATTTAATCCTTTTGTTGAACCTTCCGCACTGTATTCAAATAGAACTTGCATACCTAAACAAATGCCAATGATTTTATGTGTATCTTTAATATCTTTAATCACTTTGTCTAGACCACTTGATGTCAATTGTTTCATAGCATCTTTGAAGTGCCCGACACCTGGAAGAATAACATGTGTACTATTTTTTATAGTTTCTTCATCTGAAGTTAATATGGCATCATATCCTAAATGTAAGAGGGCACGTTCAATATTTTTAATATTGCCAAGTCCGTAATCAATGATTGCAATCATTATTCAATCACACCCTTAGAAGAAGGGATACCTGCATAATCATCTTGTGTTAATGCGATTTTTAGACTTCTAGCAAATGCTTTGAAAATCGCTTCGATTTCATGGTGTGTATTGCCACCTCTAATTAAATCAATATGTGTCGTTAATCTTGCATTAATCACAAGTGCTCTAAAGAATTCCTCTACAAGTTCGGTATCAAACGTGCCAACTTTTTCACGAGAAAATGTCGCATTAAATGATAAATATGGTCTGCCACTTATATCCGTTACAACACATGCTAAAGTTTCGTCCATTGGTATATAGAATGAACCATATCTCGTAAATGATTTTTTATCTTTAACGACTTCAAGAAGTAATTGACCTATTACAATGCCAATATCTTCAACAGTATGATGATCATCTACATGTGTATCTCCATCAACTTCTATATTTAATGCAATACCACTATGAAAACTAAATAACGTCAACATATGGTCTAAGAAACCAACACCTGTATTAATGTTTGAATCTTCTCCATCTAATCGTAGTTGAATTTTGATATCTGTTTCTTTAGTTGATCTTTCTTTTTGATAAGTCATATTCTTGTCTCCATTCTTTAACGATTTTTTCAAGTTCATTTAATTCAGATTCTGTAGCAATAGAGTATCTAACAGTTTGTTGCATGTTTGGTTCATCATAAAATCTTGGTAAATAGCCATGGTCATAAATATATTGACCTAATGATTCTGCTAAATCTCCATAAGTTAAGACGAAATTTGTTTTTGAAGGTATAACATGGATAACATCGCTCACATGTTGTTCGAAAATATTTCTTAATTGAATACTCAATTGTCTTTGTTGCTTTAATAATGAATGTACAAGTTCTTTGTTACTGAAAATTTCAGTCGCAATATTTAAAGTTAATGTGTTTAATGGATAAGGATGCGCGATACGATTTAAAGTTTGAATGGTTTTCTCAGTAGAAATGACGATGCCGACTCTTAATCCAGCTATTGCAAATGCTTTGCTTAACGTACGCATTTGAATGATATGGTCTTGTAATTCAATATCATATGCATCTCCAAAATCTAAATAAGCTTCATCAATAATAAAATAACCACCAATTGCCTTCATTTCATTCGCGATTTCTTCTAAAAATGCTTTAGGATATTGAATGCCTGATGGATTATGAGGCACACTCATAATGAAAAATGCTGGCTTTAATTTTTGGATTGATTGCTTAATTTTATCTAACGAGAATGTATAGTCATCTTCTGCATCTACATAGTGAATAGGGCGATTAATCTGATGAGCATATGCAGTATACATGAAGAAATCTGGATTAAGCGTTAGTACTGGTCCATCTGGTAATGCAATCATGCATTTTTGAATCCACTCATCTGAACCATTAGCTGCAGAAACTTGGTTAGGTGATAATTGATAGTAGTCTGCATAAGACTTGATAAAGGCATCATATTCCTCATCAGGATAAAAATTAAAATTTGAATTGGCGATAATATTTTTTAAAGTTGCATCATCTAATGCAGGAATAGGACTTTCATTCTTGTTTATTCTAATCATGTTTCACGACTCCTCGTTGTTTGTTAATCTCACTTCTAAAGATTGTTTATGTTGATATAAACCTTCTTGTTCAGCCAAAGCTATGGCACTAGGTGCAATACTTTGATAAGTGTGTTCATCTAAATGAATGACAGAATGACTCGTTAAGAAATCATTAACTGTTAAGCCATTCGAGAATCTTGCTGTTTTATCAGTCGGTAATACATGACTCGGTCCAGCAGCATAGTCACCAATTGCTTCTGGTGAGTATTGACCTAAGAACATTGCTCCGACGTATTTAATTTTACCAATATATTTACTTGGATCAGTCGTTTGAATGGATAAATGTTCTGGCGCAATATAATTAATGACTTCTATCGTTTCGTGAATATCACGCGTTAAAATTGGATAATGATAATTTTTAATACTTTGTTCGATAATTTGTTTTCTTGGTGCTTGATCTATAGCTTGTTGTAGTTTCTGTTGAACTTTTGTTAAGAAAGAAGAATCTGTTGATACTAGAAATGTTCTAGCTTGTTCATCATGTTCTGCTTGCGCTAATATATCCTGAATGATGTAATCTACATTTGAATTTTCATCAGCAATAAGTGCAATTTCACTTGGTCCAGCTATTTGATCAATACCAACTACACCATATAATAACTGTTTACTTAGTGAAACAAATTGGTTACCTGGTCCAACAATTTTATCTACTTTTGGAATTGTTTCAGTACCGAAAGCTAATGCAGCGATACTTTGAGCGCCACCAACTTGGAATACACGATCAACACCCGTAATATGGCATGCAGCAAGTATAGCTGGGTCGATACCATCTTTTTGAGGTGGGGTAACAACAATAATTTCTTGAACATTTGCTACTTTAGCAAGTGTAGCTGTCATCAGAACTGTTGATGGGTAACTTGCTTTTCCACCTGGTACATAGATGCCGACTTTTTCAATAGGATGATAAAGTTGGTAAGTTTGACCTGTTGTTACATTTTCATGTTTAATTTTTTGTTGGAAATTTTTAATTTGTTCAAAGCTTGTTTCAAGTGCTGATCTTAAAGTATCTGATATAAGGTTGATGCTGTTTTTTATATCATATTGTGGGACTTCAAGTTGCTCTAAATCAACATTGTCGAATTTCTTGTTATAGCGAAATAAAGCTTGGTCTTGCTGTTCTTTAACATCTTGGATAATTTTTTTAACATCTTCAGTATTACTTTCGTCTGTTAATCTATCTTGTTCAAATTTATTTATGAATTCCGTTTTAGATAGCATTCATCGACACCCCAATTTCTTCTATAAATGATTCAATCATATTTGATTTACTAAAAAATGCATGTTTATTTGTAATAAGTTTAGCATTGATGTCACCAATAGATTCTTTTTCAACGAGTCCATTAGATTTTAATGTCGTACCCGTTTGGACGATATCAACGATAGCATCAACCATATTCACTACTGCTGCTAATTCTACAGATCCTGATAATGGAATAATTGAGACATCTTGTCCTTTATTTTTAAAGTACGCTTTCGTCGTTTTAACATAAGTCGTCGCAATTTTTTTATATTCTGTTACTTCAGGTTTACTTGCAACAGCAAAGTGACAATAACCAAAAGGTAAATCAACTAAGTTGTTTACATTGAGTTTATCTTTTTCATCTAGAATATCACTGCCTGTAATACCAATATCAGCAATGCCTTCTTCAACATATGTTGATACATCATTTCCTTTAACAAGAATAAATCTAACGTTCGCAACTTCAATTTGAAGTTTACGTTCTCTATTATTTAAGGCGTCTGCCCATTTTGGGTTACCATTTTCATCAATAAATTTTATGAAATCTTTTAATAAACGTCCTTTACTTAATGCAACTGTTAACATAATGACCTCCTATGATAGTTGAATACCAAATCCAAAACCTTCTAACGTACCGTTATAGTGCCCGCCTGAAGCGATTGGATTTCTATTGTTATTTTCGTAAAGCTGAATGAAGCTCCCAACATAATATGATTTTGGGGGCATTGTTGTTATATCTAAATGTATATGGTTAATACCTGATGCTTCTAATGTCGCTTTCCAATATTGTAAAGATTTATAAGTTGGATGGTCAGTATCAGCAAAAGTTGTTAAAAAGTCTAATTGTTGATGAGTAGGTGTTTTAAGTAATTGTACGAGTGAATGATTTTGTGAAAGTAGTTTAGAAATTTTTGAAATATTCCTTTCACTAATAGCCGTAAATAATTCTTCGTTTTGTTCTTCTTTAGAAAGTAAAAGATCAAATAATTGATAATGCCCAATAACAGCAAAATCAACATTTAAATCAAGTTCATTTTGGATAAAGTCATGTATATATTCATAACATTGCAACATGTCATTCCTTTTAGGATTGAAAATTTCAACACCTAAATTTGTATATATATGTTCATTAATTGCGATAGGGCCAGCATATGTTACGGAACGTGCATCAAGGTTATATTCACGACTATAATGTTGGATTTGATCCGTCCAATCATTTCTTAAACTATAAAATGCATCGCCATTTTTCCAAATACTTCTAGTATCTAAACTATTCAAATCATCTTGTGTTAATTGTTTCCAATGAAGTTTCTCTATGAAGCTCATATCAATCACTTCGAAATCTCGAGTACTAAAATATTTTAGAAATTTAAGTTCTTTTTCTTTCTTTTGAATAACGTCATCTCTGTATTTTACATAATCCATATTATAAACCTCGCTTTTACTCTCTACCAAGTTAAAGTATTTATTTAATTATAAATGATACTATAACATGCATAACGAAACATATCAATTGAAAGTTCTGAATATTTAAAATATCAAAAAAATATATAAAAAATAAACCCATAGACATTTGAATTGATCAAAGTCTATGGGTTCTCATTATATTTTAACGATGCGATTTTAATTTTTATTAATAGCTTAAATTATGCTTCAACTTTTGTAGGTGTTCTATGAATAAGTAATAGAATAAAGACGATAAATACAAACGCAGCAATCATCGTAAAGAATATTGTGCCGTTTGATAATTGTATAATCGTTCCTCCAAGCATTGGGCCAATGATACTACCGACACTAAATGACATGGCTATCATTAAATTACCAGCAGGTAGATTATGCTTCGGTGTTAAATCTGTCATAAAGCTTACACCTAATCCATAAAAAGATCCTGTGAATAATCCTGCGATTAAGAATAATCCCATCATAATAAATGTACTCGTTGGTAAAAAGTCACCTAACATAAACACGATGCTGCCGATTAATGTTAATCCTGTTAATACTTTCTTTCTACCATGAATGTCGCTAAACATGCCTAATGGTACTTGGAAAAGAATAGCACCAAGACTAAATGCAGGTAAGATTAATGTAATACTTGTGACATCAAGTCCATTTCTTAAACCATAAACAGGGAAGTTACTATGTAATCCTGCTTCAAATAATCCATATAATAATGGAAACATAAACGCTATCCATGATGTTCTTATAACATCACCAAAGTTTTTTAACGTATTTAATATACTGACTGGTCTAACATTTGATGAAGGGAATTCATTGTGTATTAAAAGGACTAATGAAATTGTTATTAATGAAAGTATTGCTGAAAGGATAAATGGTAAAGCTTCCGAAACGTCTACAAGTTTAGCTAAAAGGGGCCCTAACATAAAACCTGCTGAGAAACTGAAACCATAAACAGAAATCGTTCTTCCTAATTTTTCTTTAGGTGTAATATGTGTTAACCAAGTTTGCGTGCTAAAGTGTAACATATTATCACCAATACCAATTAATAGTCTTAAAATAAACCAAATAGATAATGTCTTTAAAGTTGGAAATAACAATAAAGATAAGGCAACTATGGCTCCACCAACTAATATCATATATTTAAACCCAGACTTTCTAACAAGCCCTTCGATAAAGAATGATGATAAAAATACACCTATATATAATGAAGTTGCATGTAAACCATTCAATGAACTTGAAATACCATTTCGTTCAAAGATGACCGATATAAGTGGTAAGAGCATTCCTTGTGAAAAACCAGAGACAGCTACAATAATTGAAAGTATAATAAATAATTTTTTGAATGAAGAATTTTTCATTTGTATGCCTCCTTCTAAATTTTACATCTTTAGTATTTTATCACAGAGGTAAATGACTTGATATATTTAAGTTACTTTTTAATTTTTAATTTAAAAAGTATGATAAAATAATATAAAATTAGATAACCTGAGGAGTATTGAATAATGTATAAATATGAAGACGATAGTTTGATGTTACACACGGATTTATATCAAATCAATATGGGTGAAACTTATTGGAATGATGGTATTCATGAGCGTACTGCTATTTTTGATTTGTATTTTAGAAGCATGCCATTTAATAGCGGCTATGCTATTTTTAGTGGATTAGAAAGAATTGTGCAATTTATTGAGCATTTCAAATTCACAGAATCAGATATTGAGTATTTAAGAGAAGTTGGATATCAAGATGATTATTTAGATTATTTAAAATCATTGAGATTTACTGGGAACATTAGAGCAATGAAAGAAGGGGAACTTTGTTTCAATAATGAACCACTCATTAGAGTAGAAGCGCCACTTATTCAAGCTCAACTTATTGAAACAGCACTTTTAAATATCGTGAATTTCCAAACGTTAATTGCGACTAAAGCAAGTAGAATTAAACAAGTTGTTCGTGATGAAATAGTAATGGAATTTGGTACTAGAAGAGCGCAAGAAATGGATGCTGCGATTTGGGGTGCTAGAGCAGCGATGATTGGTGGATTTGATTCTACAAGTAATGTTAGAGCTGGTAAATTATTTGGTATTCCGATTTCAGGAACACATGCACATTCAATGGTTCAAACATACGATGATGAATATACAGCGTTTAAAAAATATGCTGCAAGACATAAAAATTGTGTGTTTCTAGTAGATACTTTCCATACTTTAAAATCGGGTGTGCCGAATGCGATTAAAGTAGCGAAAGAATTAGGAGATAAAATTAATTTTATCGGTATTCGACTAGACTCAGGAGATATTGCTTATTTATCTAAAGAAGCAAGAAGAATGTTAGATGAAGCTGGCTTTACAGAAGCAAAAATCTTTGCTTCAAATGATTTAGATGAACAAACGATTACAAGTTTAAAAGCACAAGGTGCTAAAGTAACGGCATGGGGTGTCGGTACGAAACTGATTACAGCATATGATCAACCAGCGTTAGGTGCTGTATATAAACTTGTAGCAATTGAAGAAGAAAATGGCGAATTATCAGATCGCATCAAAATTTCTAACAACGCTGAAAAAGTTACAACACCTGGTAAGAAAAATGTTTATAGAATTATCAATACTAAAACGAATAAATCTGAAGGCGATTATATTACTTTAGAAGATGAAGAGCCGAATAAAGAAGAACGATTAAAAATGTTCCATCCTGTTCATACTTATAAAATGAAATATATCAAGCATTTTAAAGCTGTCGATTTACATCAAGACATTTTTAAAGACGGTAAACGTGTGTACACACTTCCTGAAATAAATGAAATTAGGGAATTTGCTTTTAACAATCTAGATATACTATGGGAAGAAAATAAACGTTATTTAAATCCTGAAGAATATCCAGTAGATTTAAGTAAAGCATGTTGGGATAATAAAAATAAAAAAATATTCGAAGTGGCAGAAAGAGTTGCAGAAGCGATAAAGGATGTGGAAGAGTCATGAGAGATTTACAATCAATCATTGTCAAAGAAATGAATGTTAAAAAATCAATCGATCCCAAAAAGGAATTTGAAGAAATCAAGCAGTTCTTGAAATCTTACGTTAAAGCACATAGTTTTGTTAAATCTTTAGTGTTAGGTATTTCCGGCGGGCAAGATTCGACATTATTAGGTAAAATCGCGCAATTAACAGTAGATGAATTAAATGCTGAAGAGAATCATCAATATGAATTTATTGCTGTAAGATTACCTTATGGCGAACAATTTGATGAACAAGATACACAAGATGCATTAGATTTTATCAATCCAAGTAAACGTGTAACAGTCAATATTAAGCCTGCAGTGGACGCGAGTATTCAATCGTTGAAAGAAGCGGGTGTAGAATTAACTGATTTCCAAAAAGGGAATGAAAAAGCGAGAGAACGAATGAAAGTTCAATATTCAATTGCTTCTGCTAATAGTGGAATTGTACTTGGTACGGATCATTCTGCTGAAAATATTACAGGTTTCTATACGAAATTTGGAGATGGCGCTTGTGATGTTGCACCATTATTCGGACTTAATAAACGCCAAGGCAAAGCAATTTTAAAATATTTAGGTGGTCCAGATCATTTAATCAATAAAGTACCAACTGCTGATTTAGAAGAAGATAAACCGGCTTTACCAGATGAAGAAGCATTAGGCGTGACTTATGATGCAATTGATGACTTCTTAGAAGGTAAAAAAATCAGTGAAATAGATCAAGAAATTATTCAAAAACACTATGTAAGAAATGCGCATAAACGAGAAATGCCTTATAACCGTTACACATGGCCAAAATAATTCGTGACTTTCATAAGTTTGCTTGATAAAATGATTCCAGTATTTTGATTTATGGAGGGTTTAAATGTCAGCTATATTAGATAATCCATGGTTAATGGTACTATCTATATTTGTCATTAATATAGTATATGTATCCTGTTTAACAATGAGAACAATTTTAACATTAAAAGGATATCGATATGTGGCCGCTGCTGTTAGTGTACTTGAAGTAGTTGTTTATGTTATCGGATTAGGTTTAGTTATCAATAGTCTTGACCAAATTCAGAATATATTAGCTTATGCGCTTGGATTTGCTGCAGGCATCATTGTCGGCATGAAAATTGAAGAGAAAATTGCATTAGGATATATCGTTGTAAATGTTACGACAGCTGAATATGAAACGGATTTACCAAGAACGTTAAGAGATTTAGGTTATGGTGTAACACATTACGTTGCTAAAGGACGAGATGGAGATCGCTTAGTGATGCAAATTTTAACACCACGTAGATTTGAATTGAAATTAATGGATACAATTAAACAATTGGATTCTAAAGCCTTTGTAATCGCTTATGAACCTAAGAACATACACGGTGGATTCTGGGTTAAAGGTGTACGAAGCAAAAAATTAAAGGCGTATGATACGGATGAAGTTTAGAGTAGAAGACAATGAAACAATTGAAATGTGTCTCAAAAGAATGAAAGCTCAAGGTTATACACCTGTAAAAAGATTTGAAAAACCTGTATTTATTGAGAAAGAAAATGGTGACATCGAAGTTCTTAAACAAGAAATACAATTCGTAGGTAAGAAAATCAAAGAATGAAAATAAATCTGGGACATGAGAATGTGGCCCAGATTTTTTTCTGCTTTTAGTTTATTCTCATACTGTTACAATATATAATGAAAGATATTAGGAATAAAATTATAAATCACGAACAATTTTGTATTTTTTATAAACAATGTACGTGTTCGAAGAAGTCTGTTATACTATAAATGACTAAAATATGTTAGGAGAATTTATCAATGATTGAACGTTATTCAAGAGAAGAAATGGCTAATATTTGGACAGAACAAAATCGTTTTGAAGCTTGGTTAGAAGTTGAAATACTAGCTTGTGAAGCATGGAGTAAATTAGGACACATTCCTGCAGAAGATGTAAAGCTTATAAGACAAAATGCTAAGGTCGACGTTGATAGAGCTAAAGAAATTGAACAAGAAACACGTCACGATGTTGTGGCATTCACAAGACAAGTTTCTGAAACTTTAGGTGAAGAACGTAAATGGGTACATTACGGTTTAACTTCAACTGATGTTGTTGACACAGCGTTAAGTTATGTCATTAAACAAGCAAATGAAATCATTGAAAAAGACTTAGAAAGATTTTTAGAAGTATTAAAAAATAAAGCAATTGAACATAAAACAACTTTAATGATGGGTAGAACACATGGTGTACATGCTGAACCAACAACATTTGGTATTAAAATGGCACTATGGTATACAGAAATGAAACGTAACTTAGAAAGATTTAAACGAGTTCGTGAAGAAATTGAAGTTGGAAAAATGAGTGGTGCAGTTGGTACATTTGCAAATATTCCACCAGAAATTGAAGAGCATGTATGTACAGAATTAGGGTTAGGTTGTGCGCCAGTTTCTACGCAAACACTTCAACGTGATCGTCATGCGTATTACATTGCGACATTAGGTTTAATCGCAACATCTATTGAAAAATTTGCAGTAGAAGTTCGTGGTTTACAAAAAACTGAAACACGTGAAGTTGAAGAAGCTTTTGCTAAAGGTCAAAAAGGCTCTTCAGCAATGCCTCATAAACGTAATCCAATTGGTTCAGAAAATGTTACAGGTTTAGCACGTGTGATTAGAGGATATATTACGACAGCTTATGAAAATGTACCATTATGGCATGAAAGAGATATTTCACATTCATCTGCTGAAAGAATTATGTTACCAGACGTAACAATCGCATTGGATTATGCATTAAACAGATTTACGAATATCATCGATCGTTTAACAGTATATCCAGAAAATATGAAACGTAATATCGATAAAACATTTGGTTTAATTTATTCACAACGTGTTATGTTAACGTTAATTAATAAAGGTATGGTAAGAGAAGAAGCATATGATATCGTTCAACCAAAAGCAATGGAATCATGGGAAACTCAAACACCGTTTAGAACATTAGTAGAACAAGATGAAAAAATTACAAACTTGTTAAGTACTGAAGAATTAGATGAATGCTTCAATGAGAAACATCATTTAAATCAAGTCGATACAATATTCAGAAGAGCGGGTATAGAATAAGACACGTTTTACTGTACTTTAATAGGTTAGTGCGTTAAAATGCAATTAATGAACTTATATTAAACAGGGGTTGATTTTTTGCAAATTGAAAAATTAAGAGGAAAAGCATTAGATGAACTATTTGATGCAGTTCTTACATTAGAAACTCGAGAAGAATGTTATCAATTTTTTGATGATTTATGTACAGTAAATGAATTACAGTCATTGTCACAAAGATTACAAGTGGCTAAAATGATTAAACAAGGATACACTTATGCTCATATAGAAAAAGAATCAGGTGCTTCAACTGCAACAATCTCAAGAGTTAAACGCTCATTGCAATGGGGTAATGATGCATATACGATGATTCTTGAAAGAATGAATATTGACTTCGAAAAATAATCATAAATATGTATGAGGGGCTGAGACATTAATGGATGTCTCAGCCTTAATTGGTTAAAATAGTATATAAATAGTAAATTTTATGAAATAAGGAGCTTTACGCATGAAGAAATTATTTTTAATAATTGGTATATCTACTTTAGTATTAAGCGCATGTAGTGATGATCAGAATACAGATAAGCAATCTACTAAAGAAGAACATACTCAAAAAGATAAAAAAGAGACTGCACAAAAATCTAAAAAGCAAGAAGAGAAGAAACATAAAGTTACAAAGAAAGATGGCATCACTTATGTTGATGGGCATGTTTTTGTAAATAAAAAAGTAGGCTTACCACATGATTATGCCCCAGGTGAAAATAGTACTGCAAGAAATCAATTAAATAAACTAATACAAGATGGAACGAATGAAGGTTTAGACTTAGTATTTAGAAGCGGATATCGTTCTTATGAAAATCAAAAACAACTATATAATGATTATGTAGCAAGAGATGGTGAAGAAGCAGCTAACCAATATAGTGCTAAACCAGGACAATCAGAACATCAGACAGGATTAGCATTTGATGTAGGTTCAAACTCAGCAACTGATGATTTTAGAAAGTCATTCGGTAATACAAACGAAGGAAAATGGATTAAAACATACGCACATCAATATGGATTTATCATTAGATATCCATTAGGCAAAGAAAAAATAACAGGATACCAATATGAACCATGGCATTTAAGATATGTCGGTAAAGAATTAGCAGAAAAAATTTATAAACAAGACACAACATTAGAAGAATACTTTGATTACGGTAAGTAGAAGTTGTGAGAGAAATTGAACATGTGAGTTAAAGAAGCAATAAACTCACGAGATTGCAAAAGATGTGAGTTAAAGAGGCAGTAAACTAACATGTTCACCAAACTCACACCTCACATCTTCACAAACATACAACTTCATCTTAACCGTATCTCGAACAATGTAAGAAGCGAAATTTTTCGCTTCTTTTTTTATGATAATTGTCCTATTTCATTTCGGAATTTAATCTTAAAAATGCTATAATTAATCTTATGATAATTAAAGGAGTTTAAGTATGTACGATATAAATTTGTGGAGTCACGTATTTAAATTAGATCCAGCGAAATCTATATCAGATGAGGACTTAATGAAAATATGTGAATCTGGTACGGATGCTATTATAATTGGCGGTACTGATAATGTTACGGAAGATAATGTACTTAATTTAATGAGTAGAATTAGACGTTATCCGCTACCTTGCGCACTTGAAATTTCTAATATTGAAAGTGTTGTGCCTGGTTTTGATTTTTATTTTGTACCGAGTGTTTTAAATAGTAATAATGTTGACTTCCATAATGGTCTGCTTCAAAAAGCTGTTAAGGAATATGGCTATATGATGGATTTTGATGAAATTTTCTTAGAAGGCTATGTTGTCATGAATGAAGACAGTAAAGTAGCGCAATTGACAGGTGCGAATACAGATTTAGATGAAGAAGATTTAATCAGTTATGCAAGAATGGTGGATAAACTTTATCATTTACCTATTTTTTATTTAGAATACAGTGGTAAGTATGGAAAAGTGGAAGAGGTTAAAGCTGTTAAAGAACATTTAGAAAACGCCCAACTTATTTATGGTGGCGGTATAGATAATTTAGAAAAAGCGAAAGAAATGGCAGAATATGCTGACATAATTGTAGTCGGTAATGCCATTTATGAAGATTTGAAAAAAGCTTTACAAACAGTAAAAGTAAAACAATAAAGGAAGGTTTTTATGAACGCATTGTTAGATAGAATGAATGACGAACAGAAACAAGCAGTCAAAACAACTCAAGGGCCATTACTGATTATGGCAGGTGCAGGTAGTGGTAAAACGAGAGTATTAACGCATAGAATTGCGTATTTATTAGATGAGAAAGATGTTTCTCCTTATAATGTTTTGGCGATTACATTTACTAATAAAGCAGCTAAAGAGATGAAAGAAAGAATTAGCCATTTAGTTGGTCCTGAAGCTGAAAGTATTTGGATATCTACATTCCACTCAATGTGTGTAAGAATCTTAAGAAGAGACATTGACCGTATTGGAATTGAAAGAAACTTTACAATTATAGATCCGACTGACCAAAAATCAGTTATTAAAGAAATATTGAAAAAACAAAATATAGACAGTAAAAAATATGACCCAAGAACATTTATTGGTGCGATTTCTAATTTAAAAAATGAATTAAAAACAGCAGAATATGCTGAAAAAGAAGCAAGTGATTTTCATGCCAATATGGTCGCTAGTGTATACAAAGGCTACCAAGAAAAATTACTTAGAAATCACGCATTGGACTTTGATGATTTAATCATGATGACGATTCAATTATTTAATAGAGTGCCTGAAGTATTGGAGTACTATCAGAATAAATTCCAATATATTCATGTCGACGAATATCAAGATACTAACAAAGCACAATATACACTCGTTAATTTATTAGCAAGTAAATTTGAAAATATATGTGTCGTAGGTGACTCTGACCAATCTATTTATGGTTGGAGAGGGGCAGACATTAAAAATATTTTATCATTTGAAGAAGACTATCCAAATGCACAAACAATCTTCTTGGAGCGTAACTATAGATCAACTAAGACGATTTTAACTGCAGCAAACGAAGTGATTCGCAATAATGCTGAACGTAAACCTAAAGCATTATGGACGGATAATAACTCAGGCGAAAAGATAAAATATTATGAAGCAACAACTGAAAGAGATGAAGCAGAATATGTTATTCGTCAAATATTAAAGAAAAAACAAGAAGGCTATAAAAACCAAGATATAGCCGTGTTATATCGAACAAATGCGCAATCACGTGTACTTGAAGAAACGTTCTTGAAATCTAATATTCCTTATACAATGGTTGGTGGAACAAAGTTCTATGACAGGAAAGAAATTAAAGATATTTTAAGTTATTTAAGATTAATTTCAAATAGCAATGATGATATCAGTTTTGAAAGAATCATTAACGTACCTAAAAGAGGTATTGGACCGACATCAGTTCAAAAAATTGCTCAATATGCAGCGATGAATCAATTGAGTTACTTTGATGCTTTAGGAGAAGTTGATTTTATCGGTTTATCTAAAAAAGTTACTGAAGAAGGCGCAGCATTTTATGAAATGATGAACAACTTTATGCAACAGCAAGAGTTCTTATCTGTAACTGAAATTGTAGAACAAATATTAGAAAAATCTGGTTATAGACGTATGTTAGAGAACGAACAAACGATTGAATCACAAAGTAGACTTGAGAATATTGATGAGTTCCTGTCAGTACCAAGAGACTATGAGAAAAACACACCTGTTGAAGAGCAATCATTGATGAACTTCTTAACAGATTTATCACTTGTTGCAGATGTTGATGATGCAGATTTAGAAGCCGGTGTAACATTAATGACAATGCACTCAGCGAAAGGTCTAGAGTTCAAAGTTGTATTTATCATTGGTATGGAGGAAAGTATTTTTCCACACTTTAGAAGTCTTCAATCAGGTGAAGAACACGAAATGGAAGAAGAACGCCGAATTGCATATGTGGCTATTACGAGAGCTGAAGAAGAGTTACACTTATCTCATGCGACAACTCGTACATTGTTTGGTAGATCTCAAGCGAACTTAAAATCAAGATTTTTAAAAGAAATTCCAGAAGATTTACTGGATGGCGTGAAACCAAAAACATCATTCAAGCAAAAACAAACATCAACACCTAAACGTAGTTTTGCAGGTCGTATGAATACGAAGCAAAAACCAGAAACATCATGGAATGTTGGGGATAAAGTAACTCATAAATCATGGGGTGAAGGAATGGTAAGTGCCGTAAATGATAAAAATGGTTCTGTTGAATTAGATATCATCTTCAAAAAAGAAGGACCAAAACGTCTATTAGCACAATTTGCACCTATTGAGAAGAAAGGGGAGTAAACTATGGAAGATTTAAAATCAAGAGTTAAAGAACTTCATCAATTGTTACATCGTTATAACCATGAATATCATGTGTTAGATAATCCAACTGTTCCTGACAGTGAATATGATCAATTATTGCATGAGTTAATCTCTATAGAAGAAAAGCACCCTGAACTAAAAACGGACGATTCACCAACAGTTAGAGTTGGTGGACCACCGTTATCTCAATTTGAAAAAATTAATCATGATACACCTATGTTGTCATTAGGTAATGCTTTTAACGAAGAAGATTTAAGAAGATTTGATCAACGAGTTAGAGAAAAAGTAAACAATGTTCGATACACATGTGAATTAAAAATTGATGGTTTAGCGGTATCGTTAAAGTATTTAAACGGACGATTTGTTCAAGGATTAACGCGTGGAGACGGTACAACAGGTGAGAATATCACTGAAAATTTAAAAACGATCCATGCCATTCCTTTAACAATTAAAGAACCTCTTTCTATTGAAGTTCGTGGTGAAGCATACATGCCAAGAAAATCTTTTGTTTCTTTAAATGAACAAAAAGAACAAAACGGTGAACAACTATTTGCTAATCCTAGAAATGCTGCTGCTGGTTCATTAAGACAGCTTGATTCTAAATTAACTGCTAAAAGAAAGCTCGATATTTTCTTATATAGCGTTAATGACTTAACGGAAATTGAAGCGGATAGTCAATCAGAGGCATTAAATAATTTAGATGAACTAGGCTTTAAGACAAACAAAGAAAGAGAAACTTTTGATGATATAGAAGGCGTATTATCTTTTATAAGTAAGTGGACTGAACAACGCAATAATTTATCATATGATATAGATGGCATTGTGATTAAAGTTGATGATTTAAGTCAGCAAGAAGAATTAGGATTTACTCAGAAATCACCAAGATGGGCAATTGCGTACAAGTTCCCAGCTGAAGAAGTCTTAACTACATTAACAGATATAGAATTAAGTATAGGTAGAACGGGTGTTGTGACACCAACTGCGATATTAGAGCCTGTTAAAGTGGCAGGAACTACTGTTTCTCGTGCATCATTACATAACGAAGACTTAATCCATGAAAAAGATATCCGTATAGGAGATAAAGTTGTCATCAAAAAAGCAGGTGATATTATACCTGAAGTCGTTAAAAGTATTGCTGAAGAAAGAAGCGAAGATAGTGAAGTTTATCATATGCCTACACACTGTCCAAGTTGTGAGCATGAATTGGTTAGAATAGAAGGTGAAGTTGCATTAAGATGTATTAACCCTAAATGTTCTGCTCAATTAGTAGAAGGTATGATTCATTTCGTATCACGACAAGCAATGAATATCGACGGTTTAGGAGATAAAATCATCGAACAACTTTATCAAAACGATAAAATTAAAGATGTTGCGGATTTATATTATTTAACTAAAGATGATTTACTACCATTGGAAAGAATGGGTGAGAAGAAAGTTCATAAATTATTAACAGCAATCGAAGCTTCAAAAGAAAAATCACTTGAACATTTATTATTTGGTTTAGGTATAAGACATTTAGGTACGAAAGCAAGTCGTGTAATAGCTGAAAAATATGAAACAATTGATCGTTTATTCGAAGTAACGATAGAAGATTTAACTGAAATTCCAGATGTGGGTCATAAGATGGCTCAATCACTTGTTACTTATATGGAAAATGATGATATAAAAGTATTAATCGATAAACTTAAACAGAAAAATGTTAACATGACTTATACAGGTATTAAGCAATCTGAAATAGAAGGTCATCCAGATTTTACTGGAAAAACATTCGTCTTAACTGGTAAAATGACAGAGATGACAAGACCTGAAGCAACAAAAGTAATCCAATCATTAGGTGCAAAAGTAACAGGAAGTGTCACTAAAAATACAGATGTTGTTATTGCTGGTGAAGATGCTGGATCCAAACTTGAAAAAGCAGAAAAATTAAATATAGAAGTTTGGTCAGAAGAAGATTGGTTAAACAAATATCGTAATATCAATGAATAGAGGTTAAAGATATGAAAAAAGGATTTCTTATTTTAGCGTCTGTAATATTGCTTACAGCATGTTCATCAGATACTACCCAAAAAGATAATCAAGATAAATCAGATAAAGAAAAAGAGCAAACAAAGCAAATTTCTACAGGTATGCAAATTTCCAGTGATTATTATCGAACATTACTACCGTTTAAAGTAAGTGCTGCTAGAGGTTTAACACAAGATAATATGATTTCTAGTTATAACAGTGAAGCATTTGAAAGTGGATTGTTAGATATAAGTAAACAAACATTTTCACCTGATGATTACTTATACAGAGATGGCCAATTCTTAGATAAAGATACTGTGAGAGCATATTTAGCACCTAAATATACTAAAGCAGAAATCAAAGATATGAGTGATGACGAAAAAGAACAAAATAATGCAAGAGAAAATTTAGGTTTGAATCCAACTCATAAAGGAGAAACAGATCCTGAAAAAATAGCTGAGAATTCACCTACATATTTATCACATATCATCGAACAAGATTACTTCACAGAAAGTGATGCTAAAAAACAAAAGATTTCTGGTATGACAATTGGTTTAGCCATGAATAGTGAATATGTTTACCAAAAAGAAGAATACGGTGAAACATATACGAAGAAACTGGATAACAAAGAAGTAGAGAAAAAAGGTAAAGAGATGGCTGAAGAAATCCTTTCACGTCTTCGTGTAAGAGATGACCTTAAAAATATTCCAATTAACTTCGGTATATTCATACAATCTGGAGAAGGTGACATCAAACCAGGTAAATTCGTTTCTTATGCTTCTAGTGAAGGCGGTAAGCGTAACGTTAAAAGTTGGGAAAAAATGAACCAAAAATATGTCACAATCCCATCAAACGATGCAGCAGATTTAGATGGAAATTTAAATTCTAATTTTGAACAGTTCAATCAAGACTTACAAAAATACTTCCCTAACTTTACACAATCAGTAGGAACAGGTAAATTTGATGACGATAAACTGACAGAACTAGAAATAAAAGTACCACTTGATTATTATGGAAAAGCAGAAGTAATTGGTGTGACTCAGTACGTAGCAGACCTATCTCAAAAATACTTTAAAGGTATAGATGATTTAGAAATCTCTATCGTAGACGGAGAAGAACCACAAGCACTAATTACAAAGACTAAAGATGATGACGAACCACAAATTCATATTTATAAATAATTAAAAAGAGAGTCTGGAACAGAAATGTTCCAGACTCTTTTCGTATTTTCAGAAATATGGGTTTGAACATTGCAAGTGGGGTGCGACAAGCAATGTTGGAGGACCTCGTATTTATCAAGACTGACTAAACAAGATAAATATGAGCTTTGTATTTATCAAGACTGCCCAAACAAGCAACATAGAGCTCTCGTATATTGCAAGACTGTCCAATCTAGCAACATAGAACACTCGTATATTGCAAGACTATTCAAACAAGCAACATAGAACACTCGTATATTGCAAGACTGCCCAAACAAGCAACATAGAGCTCTCCTATATTGCAAGACTGCCCAAACAAGCAACATAGAACACTCGTATGTTGCAAGACACTCCAAACAAGCAACATAGCCCCCATATATACAGCTATTTTTCCATAAGAAAAGAGTCTGGACATAATGTAATGTCTCAGACTCTTTTAGTATCTTGGCAGTAGATGTCTGAATTGAAAATGCGCTAGTACCAAGCTTTTTTCAACTCTAGTCATCCTTGCCGGGGCGGGACTACGAAATCTTTTTATATAAATTAGATTTCTGTCCCGCTCCCTCTTCCATATTAATCTTCTTTTAATATACGTTTCATACGATCTAAGTTATCGATAACTTCTTTGTCTGGTTTTTTAGTAAATGAACTTACAATAACTGTAACGACGATGTTTGTGAAGAATCCTGGGATAATTTCGTATAATTCGAAAATACCGCCATGACTTTTCATCATAATCCAGAATAGTACGACGATTGAAGACGTAACCATACCTGCGATTGCACCGTTTTTCGTTAAGCCTTTCCAGTATAATGACATTAATACAAGTGGTCCAAATGCTGCACCGAATCCTGCCCAAGCATTACCTACAAGGTTAAGGATAGTGTCGTTTGGAGTCCAAGCAAGTAATATTGCCACGACTGCTACAGCTAATACTGCAAATCTACCTACCATAACAAATTCTTTATCTCTATTTGGCTCATAACCACGTTTTTTAGTTATGATTTTATAGAAGTCTTGTGTTAAAGCACTTGATGTAACGAGTAATTGAGATGAAATTGTACTCATAATAGCTGCTAAAATTGCTGCTAAGAAGAACCCGCCAACTAATGGGTGGAATAACACTTGACTCATTAAGATAAAGATTGTTTCTGGGTTATCAATTGTTTGGCTCGTATCATGAATGTATGCAATACCAGTTAAACCAACTAAACATGCACCTAATAATGAAATAGCCATCCAACCAATACCGAATCTTCTTGCTGTTGGTAATTGTTTATGTGATTTAATAGACATAAATCTTACGATAATATGTGGTTGTCCAAAATAACCAAGTCCCCATGCAATTAATCCTATAATACTTACAACTGAAGTTCCTTTAAACCAATCTAAGTTAGTTGGTTTAACTTCTGCTACAGTGTGGAAAGTATCTAACCCGTTTAATGTTAATAATGCTGCGATAGGTACCATAACCATCGCTATTAACATGATCACACCTTGGAAGAAGTCTGTTAGAGAAACAGCTAAATATCCTCCGAAGAATGTATATAATACAACGATACCACCAGTTAAGATAATACCAAGACGATAATCCATACCGAATGCACTTTCGAATAAAGTACCACCTGATACCATACCAACTGAAGTATATAGCGTAAAGAATACTACAATGATAATACCTGAAATAATTTTTAAAGCATGTGTATTATCTGCAACACGTTTCTCGAAGAAGTCTGGAATAGTAATAACATTTCCAGTATGTTCAGTATATACACGTAATTTCGGTGCGACTAATATGTAATTTAACCATGCACCTACTGTTAAACCGATAGCAAGCCAAGTTGCTGATAATCCAATACTGTAAACTTCACCAGGAAGTCCCATAATCATCCAACCACTCATATCGGATGCACCAGCGGATAATGCTGTTACATAAGGACCTATACTACGGCCACCTAACATGTACTCATCTAAATTGCTTGTTGATTGTTTATAAGCATAATAACCAATTGCTAATAGAACAACAAAATAGACTATAATCATGAAATAAGTTTGCCAGCCTGAAGCAACTCCAGCACTCGCATCAATTTGTCCTAAAATAAACATAATCCCGCTCCTTTATTTTTATGTATTTTAAAGTTGCACGTTGACCATTATACACAAATGAAATAATAATCAAAGGGTAAAAAGTAAATTATCCGTATATTCAGTTTATCATTTATATAGAATGATGTCACAATTTGTTCATATTTAATATTGCTCTATGCCTTGCGGTGTAAATGTTTACAAAGGATATGCATATGACTTATTTTGCTCATAAAATTACGATGTAAACTTTTTTAAAAATTTTTAGCTTTTTAAAATTTGTTCCATTTCATCAAACTTTTTAAGGTCATATTCAACAGGTGGTTTTGTCATTAAGCTGACAATAACTGTTACGATTATACTTGAAATAAATCCAGGTATGATTTCATAAAATTCAAAAATGCCACCATGATCTTTCATGAGTATCCAGAAAATAACGACTAATGAACCAGTCAAAATTCCTGCAATCGCGCCGTATTTAGTTAGACGTTTCCAATATAGTGATAATAAAACTAAAGGTCCAAATGCTGCGCCAAATCCAGCCCAAGCATTACCAACTAAATTTAAAATTGTATCATTTGGATTCCACGCGATGTACATCGCAACGATTGATACAAGTAAAACAGATAAGCGTCCTACAAGAACAAATTCCTTTTCATGACTTTTATCTTGTAACGTTTTTCTGCGCAATAACATGTAAAAGTCTTGTGTTAATGCACTAGATGTCACAAGAAGCTGTGATGAAATTGTACTCATAATCGCAGCTAAAATTGCTGCTAAGATGAACCCTGCAATGAGTGGATGGAATAAAATTTGACTCATCACGATAAAGATTGTTTCTGGGTTTTTAACTTCTATATTAGTGTGTTCAACAAAAGCAATACCAATTAATCCTGTCACACAAGCACCTAATAAAGAAATTGCCATCCATGAAATACCAATTCTACGTGCTCTAGGCATTAGTTTATGCGTTTTGATAGACATAAAACGTACTATAATATGTGGTTGACCGAAGTAACCTAATCCCCAAGCAAGTAAACTGATGATACCAACTGTTGTTGTACCTTTGAACCAATCTAAATTCGTAGGTTTTAAATCACCAACTTCACTAAACGTGTCTAGACCATTTAACTTTAATAACGCAACGATAGGTACTAATACCAATGCTAAGATCATAATGACACCTTGGAAGAAGTCCGTTAATGATACAGCTAAATAACCGCCGAAAAGTGTATACAAAATAACAATACTAGCGGCTATAAATAAACCAACATGGTAATCTAGTCCAAATGCACTATTAAATAGTACGCCACCAGCTACCATTCCAGAATGTGTGTATAGCGTAAAGAATACAACGATAACTAACCCCGAAATGACTTTAACGATTCTTGTATGATCGGATAATCTTTTTTCAAAAAAGTCAGGTAAAGTAATAGCGTTATCAGTCAGTTCAGTATAAATTCTCAAACGTGAAGCGACGAGTATGTAATTAAGCCAAGCACCAATTGTAAGTCCAATCGCAATCCAAGTTGCTGATAGACCGATACTATATACAGATCCCGGCAAGCCCATAATCATCCAACCACTCATGTCTGAAGCACCTGCTGATAGGGCAGTAACAAGTGCACCTAAATCTCTGCCGCCTAACATATATTCATCAAGCGTACTTGTCGAACGTTTGTAAGCATAAAATCCAATTGCTAATAAAATGGCAAAATAAATAGCAATCATGACATATGTTTCCCAAGAAGTTTCGACTTTAACATTCTTAAAAGTATTTCCAAGTATAAACATGAAAAACCACCTCTCACTCATTGACATAAAATTCAGAAAAAATTCTGATAATTTATTATACACAATGTATGCGCTTTCATGTAGTTAATTTTTAATAACTTTAGATTTTTATATGAAAATTTGTTAAAATTATATGATGTTAGATTAACTAAGGAGGCGTCGCACATGACGAAGGTAACATCTGAACAAGTTGAACATGTTGCTAATTTAGCTAGACTTGAAGTTTCACAAGACGAAGTCAATGAATTCACACAATCTTTAGAAAAGATCTTAAACTTTGCAGGACAATTAGATGAAGTTGATACTGAAAATGTTGAACCAACATTCCACGTATTAGACTTACAAAATGTTCTAAGAGAAGATAAGAGTGAATCAGGAATTCCTCAAGAACAAGCATTACTTAATGCGAAAGAAAAAGAAGCGGGGCAATTTAAAGTTCCAGCAATTATGAACGAGGAGGACTAAAGCATGACAATTCGTTATGAAACAATTGAACGTTTATCAGAAATGATTAAAAATAATGAAATTAAGCCATCTGAAATTGTTAGAGATATTTTTGATGCGATAGAAGCAAACGACGCAAATATTAAAGCATTCTTAGCTTTAGATAAAGAACAAGCAATTAAAAAAGCTGAAGAACAAGATAAATTACAAGCTGAAGGTAAAATGGAAGGTAAGCTATTTGGTATTCCGATGGGTATCAAAGACAATATTATTACTGAAGGTGTAGAAACTACATGTGCAAGTAAAATGTTAGAAGGCTTTATTCCTATATATGAATCAACAGTTATGAATAAATTAAATGCTGAAAATGGTATTTTAGTTGGTAAACTTAACATGGATGAATTTGCAATGGGTGGTTCAAATGAGAACTCTTATTTCAAGACAACTGTTAATCCATTTGACCATAAAGCCGTACCAGGTGGTTCATCAGGTGGTTCAGCAGCAGCTGTTGCAGCAAGCTTAGTACCATTTGCATTAGGTTCAGATACTGGTGGTTCAATCCGTCAACCAGCATCATACTGTGGTGTTGTTGGTATGAAACCTACATATGGTCGTGTATCTCGTTTTGGTCTAGTAGCATTTGCTTCTTCATTAGATCAAATTGGACCTATTACACGTAGTGTTAAAGATAATGCGTTAATTTTAGAAACGATTTCTGGACATGACGCACAAGATTCAACAAGTGCTCCGATTGAAGATGTAGACTTTACGTCTGAAATTGGTAAAGATATTAAAGGCTTAAAAGTAGCTGTACCAGAAGAGTTCATTGGCTCTGGTGTATCTGAAGAAGTTAAGAATTCAGTAAATGAAGCGGTTAAAACTTTAGAATCTTTAGGTGCTACAGTTGATCGCGTATCATTACCAAATACTAAATACGGTGTAGCAAGTTACTATATTATTGCATCTTCTGAAGCATCAGCTAACTTAGCTAGATTTGATGGTATCCGTTATGGTTATCATTCAAAATCAGCAAATACACTAGAAGAACTATACAAAAAATCTCGTGGTGAAGGCTTTGGAGATGAAGTTAAACGTCGTATTATGCTTGGAACATTCGCATTAAGTTCTGGTTATTACGATGCTTACTACAAAAAAGCTCAAAAAGTTCGTACATTAATCAAACAAGACTTCGAAAAAGTATTTGAAGACTATGATGTTATCGTAGGACCAACTGCACCAACGACAGCATTCAATATTGGTGAACAAATTGATGATCCATTAACAATGTACGCTAATGATATTTTAACGATTCCAGTTAACTTAGCAGGTGTACCATCAATCTCTATTCCTTGTGGTAAATCAAATGGTCGTCCAATTGGTTTACAAATTGTTGGTAAACCATTCGATGAAAAAACGATATACAAAGTTGCTTATCAATATGAAACACAATATAACTTACATGATGACTATAAAACTTTACAAGGAGTGTGAAACTGAATGCATTTTGAAACAATTATCGGCTTAGAAGTTCACGTCGAATTAAAAACAGAATCAAAAATGTTTTCACCATCACCCGCTCATTTCGGTGCGGAACCTAATACAAATACAAACGTTATTGACTTAGCATATCCAGGCGTATTACCAGTTGTAAACAAGACAGCTGTTGATTGGGCTATGCGTGCTGCAATGGCATTAAATATGGATATTGCGAAAGAATCTAAATTTGATAGAAAAAACTATTTCTACCCAGATAATCCAAAAGCTTATCAAATTTCTCAATTCGATCAACCAATTGGTGAAAATGGTTGGATTGATATTGAAGTAGATGGAGAAACTAAACGTATTGGTATCACACGTTTACACATGGAAGAAGATGCAGGGAAATTAACACATAAAGATGGATATTCTTTAGTTGATTTAAACCGTCAAGGAACACCTTTAATCGAAATCGTTTCTGAACCTGATATTCGTTCTCCTAAAGAAGCATATGCTTACTTAGAAAAATTACGTGCAATTATTCAATATACAGGCGTATCAGATTGTAAAATGGAAGAAGGTTCATTACGTTGTGATGCCAACATTTCATTACGTCCATATGGTCAAGAAGAATTCGGTACAAAAGCTGAGCTTAAAAACTTAAACTCATTTAACTATGTCCGTAAAGGTCTTGAACATGAAGAAAAACGCCAAGCAGAAGTATTATTAGCTGGTGGCGAAATTTTACAAGAAACACGTCGTTTCAACGAATCAACAGGTGAAACAATTTTAATGCGTGTTAAAGAAGGTTCAGATGACTATCGTTACTTCCCAGAGCCAGATTTAGTACCATTATATGTTGATGATGAGTGGAAAGAACGTGTACGTCAAACAATCCCAGATTTACCAGACGTACGTAAAGAACGTTATGTTAATGAATTAGGATTACCAGCTTATGATGCACATGTATTAACATTAACTAAAGAAATGTCAGATTTCTTTGAAGCAGCAATTGAACATGGTGCAGACGTTAAATTAACATCTAACTGGTTAATGGGTGGCGTTAATGAATACTTAAATAAAAATCAAATCGAATTACAAGATACTGCATTAACACCAGAAAACTTAGCAGGTATGATTAAACTTATTGAAGATGGCACAATGAGTAGTAAAATTGCTAAGAAAGTATTCCCTGAATTAGCTGAAAACGGTGGAGACGCACATCAAATTATGAAAGACAAAGGTCTTGTACAAATATCTGATGAAGCAACACTATTAGGATTCGTTACAGAAGCGTTAGACAATAATCCACAATCAGTAGAAGACTTCAAAAATGGTAAAGGCAAAGCGATGGGCTTCTTAGTAGGTCAAATTATGAAAATTTCAAAAGGCCAAGCAAACCCACAAATCGTGAACCAATTACTAAAATCAGAATTAGAAAAAAGATAATAAATATTATGAAAATCTCGTCACAGAGTGAAGTACTCGTGACGAGATTTTTTTGTTGAATGAGATGGTGGCGTGGCTGTTAGGGACAGAATTCTGAGAAATGTCCGTAAGAGAGCGCCCACCTAATTACCAGAATTCAGAATAATGGAAGATACACCTCCATTAATTCTTGATCTTATTAAATTGCAAATTCTATATCTAATTACTTGCATGGTTGGTGTGTTGAAGTACAATAGTATTAAATCATAATGATGATGGAGGAGTAACTACATATGACACAAATTAAAATAGCTAAAAATGAAAATGAAATCAATTTAGAGTTAGGCCAAGCTAATAGACATGGCTTGATTGCTGGTGCTACTGGTACTGGTAAAACAATTACTTTAAAAGTATTGGCTGAACAATTTTCTAAAGCTGGTGTTCCAGTCTTTATGTCAGATGTTAAAGGGGACATCTCAAGTATTGCAGAGGCTGCCTCTATCAATGATAAGATTCAAGAACGTATTGATATGATGAAAATTGACGATTACAAAAATAATGCTTTTCCTGTAACGTTGTTTGATGTATTTCAAAAAACGGGTGTACCTGTTCGTACAACAATTACAGAAATGGGTCCACTATTAATCGGTAAATTATTAGATTTAAATAATACTCAATTAGGTGTGTTAGATATTGTATTTAAAGTTGCTGATGAAAGTGGTCTGCTTCTAATTGATATGAAAGATTTTAAAGCACTTTTAAAAGAAATTAATGAAAATAGAGCAGAGTATGCTGAAAAGTATGGAAATATTTCTTCTGCATCAATTGGTGCAATTCAGCGTGCATTATTAAGATTAGAATCTGAAGGTGCTGAAACATTCTTCGGAGAACCTGCGTTACAATTAGAAGATTTTATTAAGTTTGATGAATCAGGCAGAGGTATGATCAATGTACTTGATGCATCTGTTTTATATCAAAAGCCTAAATTATATGCAACGTTCTTATTATGGTTATTATCGGAGTTATTTGAAAGTCTTCCAGAAGTAGGCGATCCTGAAAAACCAAAAATTGTCTTCTTCTTTGATGAAGCTCATCTTTTATTTAATGATAGTTCAAAAGAGTTAATTGAAAAAGTTGAACAAGTTGTACGTTTAATCCGATCTAAAGGTGTAGGTATTTATTTCGTAACTCAAAATCCAATTGATATTCCAGAATCAGTGCTTGGACAACTAGGTAATAGAGTGCAACATGCACTTAGAAGTTACACACCTAAAGATCAAAAAGCGATTAAAAGTGCTGCACAAACTTTCCGTCAAAATGAAAGCTTTGACACTGCTCAAGTAATCGGAGAATTGAAAACAGGGGAAGCATTGATTTCATTCTTAAATGATGAAGGCCAACCAAATGTTGTTGAACGCGCATTTATTCGTCCACCTGAAAGTAAAATTGGTGTAATCGATGAATCTGTTAAAAAAGATTTAATTGATAATGCACCATTAAATGAAACGTATAAAGAAACATTTGATCGTGAAAGTGCATATGAAATGTTACAAAATAAGATTGAAAAGCAACCTGAAGAAGAACAAAAAACTAAGAAATCACAGTCAACTAAGAAAGAAACAACATCTAAGAAGAAAGAAAAACCTTCACAATTCCAAAAAGAAACATCTAAATTCTTATCAACAGTTGGAAGACAAATTGGTAGAGAAATAGTACGTAATATATTTGGAACGAAAAGACGCTAATTATTTTTTGCTTTCTTATATTTAGTATATGCTTTAATATAAAGATATAAGAATAAACAAGAGGGATCATAATGAAGAAAAAAGCTAGAATCATTTACAACCCAACATCAGGAAGAGAGTTATTTAAAAGAGCATTACCTGATGTATTAATTAAGTTAGAACAGGCTGGTTATGAGACAAGCGCTCATGCTACAACAAGTGCTGGAGATGCGACACATGCTGCTAGGGAAGCTCTAAAATATGATTATGATGTAATCATTGCTGCTGGTGGAGATGGTACTTTAAATGAAGTTATCAATGGTATAGCAGAAGCAAAGAAGCGACCTAAACTAGGGTTAATTCCTATGGGGACAGTTAACGATTTTGGTAGAGCACTTCTTATTCCAAACAATATAATGGAAGCTGTAGATACAATCATCAAAGGTGATCTTGTACCTGTAGATGTTGGTAAAATGAACAATCGCTATTTTATTAACATTGCTGGTGGCGGTAAAATAACAGAAGTTTCTTATGAAGCGCCAAGTAAATTGAAAACAATGGTTGGACCACTCGCTTATTACATTAAAGGCTTAGAGATGTTACCACAAATTAAAGCGACTGATATACGTATCGAATATGATGGTAATGTATTCCAAGGCGAAGCGATGATGTTTTTAATTGGCTTAACGAATTCAATAGGCGGCTTTGAAAAGCTTGTACCAGATGCTGATATTAATGATGGTAATTTTACTTTGCTTATATTAGAGAAAGTGAATATAGCAGAACTTGGACATATTATGACATTGGCTTCTAGAGGTGATCATATCAATCATCCGAAAGTACATTACACAAAAGCTAAAACAATTAATGTCTCATCATTTGAGCAAATTCAATTAAATGTTGATGGTGAATTTGGTGGCGTATTACCTGCTAATTTCTTAAACTTAAAACAACATATACAAGTCTTTTCTAAACTTGAAAGGGTTAAGAGAGAGCACGGAATTGAAACAGTAGAAAGAGAACGAGAAAGACTACACGAAGAACAAACAGAAGAATAAATACATAGGGACATTATTTTGTCCCTTTTTTCTATGTTTATCGTGAAAGAGGGAGTTAATATGGCAGGAGTCGTAAATAAGAATGAAATATATACTGGAGAGGTTATCGATTTTACACATGAAGGGCATGGTGTTGTAAAATTCGATCGTTATCCAATTTTCGTACCAAATGCAATTAAAGATGAAACCATTTCATTTAAAGTCATCAAAGTGAAAAAGCAATTTGCTATTGGTAAATTAATCTCCATTGAAGAAGCATCAAAGGACAGAATTGAACCACCATGTGAATATTATAAAGTTTGTGGTGGATGTCAACTTCAACATTTAAGTTACAATGCGCAATTAGAAATGAAAAAAGAACAAGTGATTAATCTATTCAAGAGAAAATCACATTTTGAAGATACAATTATTCACGATACAGTTGGCATGGAAAATCCTTGGCATTATCGTAATAAATCCCAAATACCAGTGGGGAAAAATAAATCTGGTGAAATTGAACTAGGATTCTATAGACAAAGAAGTCACGATATTGTGAATATAGATCATTGCATGATTCAAGATGAAAAGCATGATTTAATTATGAAGAAACTTAAGAAACTTTTAGATGAAACAAACATCAGTATTTATAATGAACAAAAGCATAAAGGTGAATTAAGACATATCATCTTGAGAACTGGTTATTATACTGGAGAAACAATGGTTATATTCGTGACGAATAGTAAACAACTTAGCCATAAAAATAAAATTATTGATTTTATACAAACAGAATTTGAAAATGTGGTCAGCATTAAACATAATATTAATTTAGAAAAATCAAATGTTATTATGGGACATACGTCACATACTTTATACGGGAAAGATACAATTACAGATAAACTTTCTGAATATGAATTTAAAATATCCGACACTTCTTTCTATCAAATCAATCCAACACAAACAGAAAAACTTTATCATAAAGCGCTAGAATATGCACAATTAGATGGAGAAGAAACTGTCATTGATGCGTATTGTGGTATTGGGACAATCGGTTCATACATGTCACAAAAAGCAAAACACGTTTATGGCGTGGAAGTCGTAGAACAAGCTATAGAAAACGCAAAAGAAAATGCGCAAATCAACCATATAGACAATGCGACATGGGAAGCAGGAAAAGCAGAAGAAATTATCTTAAAATGGCAACAAGAAGGTATTAAACCAGAAGTTGTAATGGTCGATCCACCAAGAAAAGGATGCGATCAAACATTTATTGAAACATTAATCGAATTATCACCAAAAAGAATCGTGTATATTTCATGTAACCCAGCAACACAGGTGAGAGATGTAGAATTGTTGAAAAATAGCGGTTATCAACTAAAAGAAATCACACCAGTGGATATGTTTCCACATACAACACATGTCGAAACAGTAGCATTAATCGAAAAAATAAAAGAATAGAATTCACCAAAAACCCAAGCCAACTTATACGTTGGCTTGGGTTTTTGAGCGTTATGTTTGTGTGAAAGTGTTTACAACTGTATAAATAATGTAAGGAGGGTTGTTTATGAAACGACTAATGATTAGTGCAATTTCTGCTAGTTTTATTTTATCTGCTTGTAGTAATGATTCGCGTGATGAAACTGAAGATAAAGGTAAGCAAACTCAGAATGAAATGGAACATGAACAGAGTCAGTCAGATGACAACCAAGATCGTAAAGAGACTAAAGGTATTGAAACGGTAGCTCAAGGTTTAGATACACCGTGGAGTATTGCGAAATCAAATGATGTGTTTTATTTATCAGAACGTCCTGGCAAAATTATTAAAATCGATGGCAATAAAAAGAATGAGCAACAAGTGGATTTAGATAAGGAAATTTCTACAGCTGCTGAAGCGGGTTTATTAGGATTCGTTCTTGCACCTGATTTTAAAGATTCTCAAGAAGCATATGCGTATTACACATATGAAGATAATGGCCAGTTTAATCGTATCGTAAAATTAAAATTAGAAAATGATACGTGGAAAGAAGAAGAGGTATTAATTGATAAAATTCCGAGTGGTCAATATCATCATGGTGGTCGTTTAAAAATTGGACCGGATGATAAATTATACGCGACAACTGGAGATGCTTCAGACGAACAAAATGCACAAGATAAAGATACTTTAGGTGGTAAAATTTTAAGAATTAATCTTGATGGTAGTAAGCCTAAAGATAATCCGATTTCTAATTCATATGTTTATAGTTATGGTCACAGAAATCTACAAGGAATTGTATGGACCCCTGATGGACAGATGTATGCGAGTGAACATGGTAATCAGGCTAATGATGAAATAAATGAGATTAAAGAAGGTCATAATTACGGTTGGCCAGTGATTGAAGGCAATGAAGAAAATAATAATATGGAAACACCGATATTTACTTCAGGATCAGATGATACATGGGCACCTTCAGGCATCGCATTTAAAGACGGTATCATTTATTCAGCTGCGTTGCGTGGAGAAGGTATTATGAAATTTGATGTAGAAAAAGATGAAATGAAAAAAGTGGCGACTAAATATGGAAGAATTAGAGATGTTTACATTGTAAATGATGATTTGTATTTTGTAAGTAATAATACAGATGGTAGGGGTAATCCTTCTCAAAATGATGATAAGATGTATAAAGTTTCACTAAGTCAATTAAATTCATAATTCAAACCGAGCATAAAATCATTAGTATAAATTGAATTTATATTTTATAATCATTATGTAAAGGTTATTAAGAAATGGTTTCACGGGGGTATTGGATGCTTAAAATTGACTTAGTTAACAATATATCTGTATTAAAAAGGTTAGCACTTTTACAATTTGTTTTATTTCTTTCATTAATATTAATTAGTTTTAAGTTAATTGCGAATATCATATATATTTATGAAGAAGGCTTTGTAAGAAATATTATAGTCGGGTTAGTTGGTTTAATTATATTAGTGTTTATCCATGAGTTAATACACGGTATTTGTTTTAAAATATTTAACCCAAAGGGAAAGGTTAAATATGGATATATGAAAGGCATGTTTTATGCAACGATGCCACATGCTATTTTTACAAGAAAACAATTTTATATCATATTATTAGCACCATTTGTTTTAATTAGTATAGGATTATTAATTGTATTATTATGGCTTCAAGTCACTTCTATTATTTATGTATTTGCTTTTCATGGTGCAGCATGTATCGGTGATTTTTACATGGCGCAAGTGATTTATAGTAATAAGCAGATGAATTATGTAGAAGATACAGAAGTAGGTATTAATTTATTTACGGATAATAAAGACGTTCAATCAACAAGTTAATAAGATTTTTGATATAATATATAGGAATTTGGGCAACCAACTTCCTATTTTTTTGTAGAGGTGTTTAGAATGGAACGGCGAATCATTCACATTGATATGGATGCTTTCTTTGCTCAAGTAGAAATAAGAGATAATCCAAAATTAAAAGGAAAACCAGTGATTATAGGTGGACGTGCTTCAGGTAGAGGGGTTGTTTCGACAGCTAGTTATGAAGCTCGTAAATTTGGTGTTCATTCAGCTATGCCCATGGCTCAAGCACATCAACTTTGTCCGGATGGTTATTATGTACGCCCAAGAATTAATTATTATCGAGAAGTGTCGAATGATATAATGGCAATATTTAAAAGTTATACAGATATTGTAGAACCTTTATCGTTAGATGAAGCTTATTTAGACGTTACTGAACTTGTGAGAAAAGACTTACCTGCGTCAACGATTGCACAATACATTCAACGAGATATTTATGATAAGACGCATCTAACTTCTTCAGCGGGTGTTTCTTATAATAAATTTTTAGCAAAGCTCGCTAGCGGTATGAATAAACCGAGTGGTCGTACAGTGATAGATTATGAGAATGTACATGATTTGTTGATGTCGTTGCCTATAGGAGATTTCGCGGGTATTGGAAAAGTAACAGAAGAAAAGATGAAATCATTGGGGATCAATAGTGGTAAAGATTTATACGCATATGACCAAATGGAATTGATTCAATTATTCGGTAAACGTGGTGTAAGCTTTTATAATAAAGTACGCGGTATTGATCATTCTCCAGTGAAACCAACACGTGTTAGAAAATCAATCGGTCGAGAAACAACATTTGAAACAGATCAAAATGATGATGACTTTATACTCAATACAATTAGAAAATTGAGTACTGAAGTTACTAATAGAGCAGATAAACATGAACTAGCAGGACGAACGATAACAGTTAAACTTAAGACACATAACTTTGAAACATTATCTAAACAAACAAGTAGTCATACACCCGTCTATGACGAAGTTGAAATATATAATATAGCATATGATTTATATAATTCATTAAAAGACCCCGAGACTTCTATACGTTTAGTAGGTGTATCAATCGGGAATTTAGTTTCAAGAACGTATCGTAATTTAACAATATATGATTTTATTTAAACCGATTTACTTGATATCATCATGTATCCTTAGTATTCTGAATATTGTTGAATGCGCGTTTCGGCTACATGAGAAGTGGGTATTTATTAATACTTATAATAAGAAAGTAGAGATTGATATGAAATTTAAATTTTCAATTATTGCAATTACAGTATTATTAATCATTTTATTTATTAAAAGTTCCATTGAAACAGGTTCATTCGATATTATCAAATTACTAGGTATTATTGCGATAGCAATATTATTATTCTGGGTTGATAGAAAATTAGAAAGACCTGTTAATAAAGCGAGTTTAAAAAGAGACATAAAAAAAGAATTCCAACACAAAGAGTAAATAAAAGAATAAAAGCTTCTAGGATGCGTCATGATATCCTAGAAGCTTTTTATTTATACATATTTTTTATCGGTTAACGTTTTGCCGTAAATATCTAATACAGAATATAAGTCTGGGTAATGTTTTAACAATCGATACGTAATAATCGCACATGCTTTAGCATCATTTAACGCATGATGGTGACCTTTAAAATCAATATTATAATAATCCATCATTGGCGCAAGTCCATATCTATGATTGTTGACTGTTTTTCTAGCTAATATACATGAACAAAAATACGTTAATTCAGGAATTTCGATTTGGTGTTTAATGAGAGATTTAAACAATACAGTCATATCAAATTTAGCATTATGTGCTACAACTGGTAGTGTACCGATGAAATCCATCATATATGGAAACACGACATCGAAAGTAGGTGAATTTGTCACATCAGAAGGTTTAATTTTATGAATTTTAATATTTATATTTGAAAAATAATCTTCGGGATTCACTAATGTGTAAAAAGTTTCTGTAATTTGATGATCAATTACTTTGACCATTCCGACAGAACAAATACTTTCCGGACTTCCATTTGCTGTTTCAAAATCAAGTGCTACAAATGAAGACATACCATCACTTCCTTTAGAAAGTTATTATAAACATTTGTTGGAATAATGTAAATGATGATGGTATGTAAGATAGAATGAATAAAGACCATCCACCATGAGTAGCTCACGGTGATGGTCTTCATTTAAGTATAGTAAGACTATAAATTATTCAGCATCTTCATCGAAGTGACGAGAAGCTAAATCTTTTTCATAGATAAATAATGCGTTATTGTCTTCTTGAATTCTTTCTAAGTAGTCAATATGTGTTTCAAACATAGACTCTTCTTCAACTTGCTCATCTAAGAACCAGTTTAAGAATGAAATTGTAGCAAAGTCTTTTTCTTCTTTAGCAATTTCAGATAAATTATAGAATCGACGTGTAACATCTTGTTCTTGAGCTAATCCATCTTTAAATGTCTCTAATAAAGAACTGAATTCAGTCTTAGGAGCATCTAAAGCTGTGAAAATAGCTTTTTCACCACGATCGTTAATATAGTCATATATTTTCATACCATGGAAACGTTCTTCTTTAGCTTGTTGAATATAGAAGTTTGCAAATCCATCGTAACTCTTATCTGCACAATAAGCTGCCATTGCCATATATGCATGTGCTGCGTAAAATTCATGATTCAACTGATTGTTTAAAGCATCTAAAATATTTTTAGATAACATAGAAATCTTCCCTTCTATAATAATTTTAACTTACATTTTTATTATACAATAACAACAAAATGAAACCAACGATTTGATACAGTTAAACACTTTTTTTAAAGCTTTTGAACGTGGTATAATGATGTGACAGAACAAGGAGGTAACGTATGAAGAAGTATGTTGCGAAAAATATAGCAAAGCTAGCTCGATATGCTAGTAGAAAAGTAGGTAAACAAGGTACGGATCTTCCGGGACAAATAGCTCGAAAAATAGACCCGCTTATTTTAAGAAAGTTAGCAAATGAAGTAGATGAAATCGTGATGATTAGTGGTACGAACGGTAAAACGACGACATCGAATTTAATAGGTTATACATTAAAGAAGAACAATATTGAAATTATACATAATACTGAAGGTGCCAATATGGCAGCTGGGATTACTTCAAGCTTTATTGTTCAATCTAATAAAAATACTAAAATTGCTGTTATAGAAATAGATGAGGGTTCTATACCAAGAGTGTTAAAAGAAATGACACCTTCTATGATGGTAGTGACAAACTTCTTTAGAGACCAAATGGATAGATTTGGTGAAATCGATACGATGGTAGATAATATTGCCAACTCAATCAAAGATAAAGGGATCAAACTATTACTGAATGCAGATGATCCTTTCGTTAGTCGATTAAAAATAGCAAGTGATGACATCGTATATTATGGTATGCAAAAAGGGATACACGACTTTGAACAAAGTTCAATGGTTGAAAGTAAATACTGTCCTAATTGTGGAAGATTATTAAATTATAGTCATATTCATTACAATCAAATTGGTCATTATACATGTGAATGTGGATTCAATAGAGCAACACCACAATATGAAGTGACAGCATTTAAACAAGAACCATTCATACATGTAGGCTTAAATGATGCTCATTTTGATATGAAGATTGCCGGTGATTTTAATGTATTTAATGTCATTGCAGCTTATTCAGTATTAAGAGAATTAGGTTTATATGATCAATCTATTAAAATTGGATTTGAAACATATACTTCTGATAATGGACGTATGCAATACTATAGAAATAGTAAAAAAGAAGCGCTTATTAACTTAGCTAAAAACCCTGCAGGTCTGAATGCAAGTTTGTCTGTAGGTGAACAAATTGATGGAGAAAAAGTTTATTTAATCAGTTTGAATGATAATGGTGCAGATGGAAGAGATATTTCATGGATTTATGATGCAGACTTTGAAAAATTATCTAGACAGAATATCAAAACCATCATCTGTACAGGACAAAGAGCTGAAGAATTAGCATTAAGACTGAAATATGCTGAAGTTGAAGCGGAAGTTATTATAGAACATTCAATAGAAAAGGCAACGGAACTATCGATGACTTACAATCAGTTTACAGTTGCAATTCCAAACTATACATCTTTATCACCAATGCATCGAACATTGAATAAAGCCTTCAAGGAGGAAGCATAATGTCAGCAATAAAAATATTTCATTTTATGCCAGATAAATTAAATTTATACGGCGATATTGGCAATATTATTGCACTGAAGCAACGTGCGAAATGGCGTAATATAGAAGTAGAAGTAATAGATATAACAGATACTGATCAATTAAGTTTAGATGATTGTGACATTTTCTTTATTGGCGGTGGAAGTGATAGAGAACAAAGTTTAGCAACAGAACAATTAAAGAAAATTAAAACACAACTCAAAGATGCAATTGAAGACGGCATGCCAACCTTAACAATATGTGGAGGCTATCAATTTTTAGGATCTGAATATGTAACACCAGATGGTACAAGATTAGAAGGTTTAAACATTCTTGATATTTATACAGAATCTAAGAAAGACCGTCTAATAGGAGATATTGTAATTGAATCAGAAACATTTGGACAAATTGTCGGTTTTGAGAATCATGGTGGTAGAACATATCACGAATATCCTACATTAGGTAAAGTCGTTGATGGTTATGGTAATAATGATACGGATAAGAAAGAGGGTATCCATTATAAGAATTTATTAGGTACATATTTACATGGACCAATATTACCTAAAAACCACGAAATCACCGATTACTTATTAAAACAAGCATGTATCCGAAAAGGTATAACATTCGAACCAGAACAATTAGACAATACAGTTGAAGAAGCGGCAAAACAAGCTATTATTAAACGATTGTTAAAAGCAAAATAATAAGATGTGAGTTAAAGAAGAAGTAAACTCATGAGATTGCAGAAGATGTGAGTTAAAGAGGTAGTAAACTCACGAGTTCACTAAAAATCATAATAAGTAACTCACATCATTAAAACATAAAAAGCGGCTGGGACATATTTTAATGTCCTGGCCGCTATTTATGTTTTAGCATAGTTATTTTGTTAATCTTGAATATCTATCGTTTAAAATTTTATTAATCATGAGTATTTCATAAATAATGTGACTTTTGATTTGGTTTTCATCAAATTCGTTTAGTCCTTTAACACTATTTTTTAATGTGGATGCTGCATTTTTTTGTTTTTTATATTCATTTGCTTTTATTAAATGTTCATAGGATTTGATGAAATTTGAGATTGCTGTGCGTTCTTTTTCGGTAAAGACGATGTGCGTATTCTCTGGTAAATATACTAAGTTTAATAAATGTGCATTTAGTAGTCGGTTAATGTGATATTTCATTTCGACTTTTCTAATGTGAGATTTAGATTCTTTCTTTGCTCTATGGTAATCGTATTCTTCTTTTTGATATTTTATAAGTTGTTCAATTTTAGTAGCTTGTTGTTGCAATGTTGATACTTTTTTCATGGATAAAGTAGATTCGTATTCACCTAGTAAGAGTTCTTTAAGTCTAGCTATGTATATTTCTAAAATTTTTTGATCCATCTTATGATTGATGTCTTCTATTTGATTTATATATTTAGGTGGCAAAATAATGAAGTTGACGATGCCTGCTGTTGCAAGACCAATTGTAGTCGTCGCTAATCGTGATACGAAATTATATACGAATGCTTCATGGATAACCGGAACCATTGCGACAGCTGTAATGGCAGCTACTAACATTCCATCAAATAATTTAAGTTTATAACATACTAAAATCGTGACGGTTGCTGCTAATGAATAACTTAAAGGTGATTCTCCAAAGAAGTATGTACTAATAACGGCTATAAATGCACCAAGTATAGAAGCGGGGAACCTCACAAATGCTTTCTTTAAGGATGCTTTAGCTGTAGGTTCAATTGTCACAATAGATGTGATAACCGCAAATATAGGATTTAAATTTAAAGACATACATATTAAAGCAGTTAAAAAAGTTGCTAATCCAGTTTTAATAATTCTTGCACCGATAATTCGAGATAACCAATTTTCTTTCATATTCAAAACTCCGAAATCATTTTTTTATAGTATAACATGCATTTTCTGATATAATGATAAACGACAAAAAAATTTTAAAAGAAAGAACGGGATTTAAATGATAATTCAAAACAATGAAGAACTTGAAGGCCTAAAAGAAATAGGTAAAATTTGTGCAATAATTCGTGATGAGTTAAAAGAAGCAACTAAACCCGGAATTACAACTAAAGAATTAGATAACATCGCAAAGGAAAGATTTGAAGAGTTAGAAGCAGAATCAGCACCTATTGCAGAGTATGATTTTCCTGGTTACACATGTATAAGTGTAAATGAAGAGGTTGCGCACGGTATACCTGGTAAACGTGTGATTAACGAAGGCGATCTTGTAAATATAGACGTTTCAGCTCGTAAAAATGGCTATTATGCAGATACAGGTATTTCATTTGTTGTTGGTAATGCAGATGATCCGAAAAAACAATTAGTAGTTGATGTAGCAGCTATGGCTTTTGAAGAAGCAATGAAGAAAGTTAAGCCAGGTGCTAAATTATCTCAAATTGGTAGAGCAGTAAATGCTACTGCACGTAAAAATGGCTTAAAAGTTATTAAAAACTTAACAGGACATGGTGTTGGACGTTCATTACACGATTCACCACAACATGTTATGAACTATTATGATCCATTAGAAAAACAATTGCTTAAAGAAGGTATGGTACTTGCAGTAGAACCATTTATCTCATCAAACGCGACAATCGTTAGCGACGGTAAAAATGATTGGGCATTTGAAACGAAAGATAAAAGTTTCGTCGCTCAAATTGAGCACACAATTGTTGTAACTAAAGAAGGACCATTATTATTAACTAAATTAGAAGACTAAAAATATAAGAGGAGTGGATAGAATTGATTAAACATACAAGATTCTATACTACTCCTTTTTATTTTTCTAAGACTAAGGTCCTATTGAAAATTCAATCCTAGGTCCATTTTTAGATTTGAAATAACATTTTATAATAGAGTTTAATATGACAGAAGTAGGTGATTCTATGTTTAATGTTGTTTCAGATCAATTAAAACAATTAATTCTTGTTTCATATTATGAAAGTTTAGATACATGTGCTAAGCGCTTAGATGTTAAAATTAAAGCTATGAAGCAGTACTTAACGTATCTTGAACAAAAACGTTGTCAATTAAGTAAATTAATTGATAAATATACTTTAGAATTAGACAATAAGTATATGGACAAGATTGAAGATTTTAAAATTAAATGTGCTAAAAAATTAGAAGATCATGATTTACAATGGTTACAAAAGCAAATTAATATGTTAGAAAGTGAATTAGCGAAAATTGACGAAGCTATGAAAAGTACTTTTGATAAAATTGCTGATACTATAGCTGAGCGTACGATGCTTACTCAGATGAATTCACTTCTCTAAAAAAGGAGTGGTATGTTGAAGAATAAATTTATATCAACGGAATTGTTGATCGTATTATCTGTATTGATTTTGTTATCAAACATTTACTATATTTTCTTTGAGAAAATAGGCTTATTACTCGTTGTTGTAATGGGTACGATATTTATATATGTAGGATATTTATATTTTCATAAATTACGGGGATTAATTATATTTTGGATAGGCGCCATTTTAATGATTTATGCATTACTTTCTAATCCATACATGCTTGCCATTTTATTTTTATTCTTAGTATTTTTAGTTATTAGATATCTTTTATATCGTAAGAAACCATTAAGAGTAGAACATGTCGATCAAACATCAAATGAAAATATTAACGAATCATTTATAAAACAGCGATGGTTCTCTCCACAAAAGACACCACACTATATTTATAAATGGGAAGATATACAAATTCAACAAGCAATTGGAGATATTGAATTAGATTTATCTTTAGCTGCTAATTTATCTGAGCATAATGTTATTGTCGTGAGACAATATATTGGAAAGACGCAAATTATTGTTCCATATAATTACCATGTACATGTACATATAACTGCTTTATATGGCAGATTATATATGAATGATCAAGTGTACAGAGTAAAAAATGAAACAGTACATTATGAGGAAAATAGTCATAAAAATTCATTTAAAGTTAATATATTCTTCTCAACATTTATGGGAGATGTTGAGGTGATTTATCGATGAATAACTACACAAGAATTATCGGTTCAATGCTTATTCTTGTTTATACAATTGTCGGCATTTTATTTTTCTTAGATCGAATTTTTATTAATATTATATATTTTCAAGGTTTATTTTACACACAAATATTAGGTGTACCAGCATTCCTGTTTATTAATATTGTAGTAATTTTACTATGTATCATAATAGGGACTGCAGTAGCTTACAAAATTAATCAACAGCACCATTGGATTAAAGAACAAATCGAAAGATCTTTTCAAGGAGAAATGTTAGGTGTGAATCACCATGAAATTGATTTGCACAAAGAAACTTTAGAAATTTATCAAACATTAATTCCTTTGCATGAAGAACTATACACGTTGAGATTAAAGTCTCAACAAATTATTAATGAATCGTATCAAATGCAAGATTCCGTCGTTAAAAAAATCATAGAAGATGAGCGACAAAGATTAGCAAGAGAATTACATGACTCAGTAAGTCAGCAATTATTTGCGGCAAGTATGATGTTATCTGCAATTAAATCATCAGAATTAAAAGAGCCATTAGCTAAACAAGTAGACTTATTAGAAAAAATGATACAAGATTCGCAATTAGAAATGCGTGCTTTATTATTACATTTAAGACCTTTAGGATTAAAAAATAAATCTCTTGGTGAAGGTATTAAAGATTTAGTAGTCGACTTGAAACAAAAAATACCAATGAAAGTTGTTTATGATATAGAAGATATAGAAATAGCCAAAGGTACGGAAGACCATCTATTCCGTATAACTCAAGAAGCCATATCTAATACGTTACGTCATTCTAAAGGTACAAAAGTTTCAATAGAGTTAATAGATACGAATGATTATGTTATATTACGTATACAAGATGATGGGGTAGGTTTTGACACATCTAAAAGAGATCCACAGAGTTATGGGCTAAATACTATGAACGAACGTGCATTAGAAATTGGAGCCACTCTCAATATTATTTCAATGCCTGAATCGGGAACGCGTATTGAAGTTAAGGTACCAAATAATAAGGAGGAACAATATGACAATTAGAGTATTATTTGTAGATGATCATGAAATGGTTCGAATCGGAATCTCTAGTTATTTATCTACACAAGAAGATATATCCGTCATAGGGGAAGCAGCATCAGGAAGAGAAGGTATTGAAAAAGCTGAAGAATTAGAACCCGATGTCATTTTAATGGATTTAGTGATGGATGATATGAATGGTATAGAAGCAACACAACATATAAAAAAGCATCAACCAAGTGTTAAAATCGTCATGTTAACAAGTTTCATTGAAGATAATGAAGTCTACCAAGCCTTAGATGCAGGTGTTGATAGTTATATATTAAAGACGACTTCTGCAGATGATATCGCAAATGCTATACGTAAGACGTACAACAAAGAGTCTATTTTTGAACCAGAAGTACTTGTAAAAATGAGAAATAGAATGAATCAAAAAGCTGAATTATTCGAAATGTTGACTGAACGTGAAATGGAAATATTATTATTAATCGCTAAAGGTTATTCAAACCAAGAAATAGCAAGTGCCTCACATATTACGATTAAGACAGTTAAAACGCACGTTAGTAATATATTAAGTAAATTAGAAGTACAAGATAGAACACAGGCTGTTATATATGCCTTTCAACATAATTTAATATCATAATAAAAGAAGTTGAGCTTCCATAAAGGAGCTCAACTTCTTTTATTTAGTAAATTCATATCCATTTTGTATAACTTCTAAATCACCATTATGTGGATCAATTACGAGTCCATGTATCGGAACAGATTGATCAAATAATGGATGGTTATATACTTTTTGTATATTTGTTTGAACATTTTCAGTTACATCATCGAATCCTCTTAAGAATTGATGGATATTAATACCTGAATGTTCGATTGTATTTAGTGTATCATCTGTGATACCACGACTTTTCATTGTATCTATTACTGAATCCACATCCAAATTCCCCATACCACAGTCTTTATGACCCATGATAATGATTTCTTCAGCGCCAAGTGCATAAATCGCTACTAATAAACTTCGCATTGTAGAACCATATGGATGAGAAATAGTTGCGCCAGCGTTTTTAACAACTTTGATATCGCCATTTTTAAAGCCTAATGCACGCGTAGAAAGTTCTGTTAATCGCGTATCCATACACGTGAGCAATACTGCTTTAGCGTTAGGTGTCTTTGTTGTTATAAGATTTTTATATTCCTTATTTTCTATAAAAGCTGCATTATATTCTAAAATATCATTCAATAGAGGCATTAGTCATATCACCGTTTTCTGTTAAGTTATTAAATGCTTGTTCTTCTGGTGATCCATTTTTAAGCATTTTCTTCTGATGTAGTACTGCGTTTATTTCTGCACCGATGATAATAATTAATCCAGTTAAGAATAACCAAATCATCAATACGATAATACCTCCGATACTACCGTATGTTTTAGAGTAGTTAGCGAAATTATTAACATAAACACCAAATAAAGCACTTGAACCTAACCATGCAATTGTTGTAAAAGCTGCACCAGGAACAACTGATAATAATTTGATTTTAATGTTTGGTGCAAGCGTATATAGTGTGATAAATACGATAAACGTCACAATTAATGGTAGTACGACTTTTATTAAACTAAATATCCAACGTAATTCAGATTCTAATCCTAAAGGACCAAATAATAAATTGCCGATTTGTTGACCAAATATAGGTAGTGCTATTGCAATACCGAATACAACAACCATAATAACTGTGAAGAAGACACTCATGATTTTAAGTATGATAGCATTTCTTCCATCTTCAACATCATAAGCGACATTAAATGCGTTCATTAAAGCAGTCATACCATTTGATGCAGACCATAATGCTGCGATTAAACCGAATGAGAATAAGCCACCACTAGCATTATTCATAACGTCATCAATTATGCCAGTAATTAACTTTGCCGTATCACCAGGTGCATTCTCTGATATCATATTTGTAATTGTATCAGGATTGACTTGGAATAGTGGTATCAACGTTAACACAAATATTAGAGTAGGGAATAACGCAAGTAAGAAGTAATATGAAAGCTGTGCTGCAAGTCCTGTAGCATTATCCTTACCAATTCTGTAAATTAAAGTTGATAAAATATTACCGTCTTTCGTAAATTTAGCTGGCTTATTAATTTTTGAAACATAAAATATTTGGTTATCTTTCTTTGCTGTCTTAGATTCAAATTTTTGTGGTGGAATATAATATTCTTTCTTAATAGACTTTTTTTGTTCGTCTTTAAAGTTTTTAGCTTGTTCTAAAAATTTTGAGCTCGATTTATCATTTCCCATATAAATTCTCCTAATTTAATATGATGTTAAAAAAGACTAGGTTAGATGAATAAGCCTAGTCTTTAATATAAATTATGAATGGTTTGAACCTGAGATTTGTCTTTGATTCTTTTTCTCAATGAATGTATCTTTAGCATCCATAATTGATTGCTCTAATTCTGGATTTTTACGACGAATTTCTTCGATTACATCTTTCCAGTATAGAACTTCATCTTTAATTTGATCTAATTTAGAAGGTTCTCTTGAAGTGTTGCCTTCTTTAATGTTTTGCACTTGGTTTGATAACGATTGGCGAGTGTTTTTATCAGCTAATGCAATAATTGCGCCAATTGTACCACCTATTAAAATAGCAGGAACTAATTTGTTTTGCATAATGTTTTTCCCCTTTCAAGAATATAACTTTAAATTAACATCGACCTACATATCATATCACATATGAATCTCAAATTAGAGAATATAGGCATTAATATATGTTATAAATATCACTAATGTTGTTTATTCCCATAAATTTAGAGATATAAACACAATTGTAGTTTATAATAGTGCATTAGACAATAGCTTTTCAAAAGGCATAATATCTAAATTTCTGCCTATTTTAATTTTAAAATGGCCAGCTCTTGTCCATAATGTGATTTCACCGTTTAAATCAAGTAGTTTACCAGCATTCTCAGTAGACCACATGAGTATAATGTTATAAGGTATAGAGTAAGTTTCTATTTTCTTACCGGTGATACCTTGCATATCACGAATGATAATTCGTTTATTTGTAAATACGGCAGTATCTCTGAATGTCTTAAAAGCACTATAAGCTTCTTCGCCTTCAACGAGATATTGCGAAATATTATCTGGTACTGCAACTTGTTCGAAAAGCGTCCATGAAAGTATATCTTGAACAGCCACTAGAATCACTCCTCACCTTATAATTCATGTTTATTGTATAAAATATTCATATAAATTGTAAAGTGAATATATAAGTTTGATAGTTTTAATTATAATTACTTTTTGCTAAACTAAATTTTGAAAGGATGATAAAAAATATGACTGAATCAATAGAACAAATGGTAGATGATTTAAAAGGCAAGCTACGATTAGTAAATACAAGTGTATTGAATAAAGATGCAATACCTGAAGAAAAGAAAGAAGAATTGAAAGAAATACATACTATGGTCATGTCTAGAAAAAACATATCAGCTAGTGAAATGACAGCTATTACACAAGCTTTAGGTGACCTTAGAAAATAAACAAAGGTGGTTAAACAAATGGGTTATGAAAAACAGCTTCAAAAATATGCAGAGTTATTAGTTAAAGTTGGTTTGAATGTTCAGGAAAAAGAGCCTGTATATATTCAAGCTTCAATTGATGCAAGTGAATTTGTACATTTAGTTGTTGAGGAAGCATACAAAATAGGGGCAGAAGACGTAAAAGTTAGTTACAAAGATGATAGAATTGCACAGCTTAAATATCAATATGAACCTGAATCATTTTTTGAGAATGTTAAACAATATGATATTGATGAAAAAATGGATTATTTAGATAGAAAAGCAGCGTTCTTATCAATTGTTTCATCTAGTCCAGATAGTTTGAAAGATGCTGATCCTAATAAAATTCGCAAATCTATGGCAGCAAACGGAAAAGCATTTAAAGACTATATGGTTGCTGTTCAAAGTGATCGCATGAGTTGGTGTGTAGCTTCATATCCATCGGTTGGTTGGGCTAAAATGATGTTCCCTGAATTAAGTGATGATGAAGCGGTCAATAAATTACTTGAAACAATTTTAAAAACAGTAAGAGTTGATCAAGAAGACCCAGTGAAAGCTTGGGAAGAACATGATCACTTATTACATGAAAAAGCAGATTATTTAAATAACAAAAAATATAAAGCATTGCATTACAAATCAGAAGGTACTGACTTAACAATTGAATTACCAAACGGTCAATATTGGTCGGGTGCTAGTTCTGTAAACTCAAAAGGCAACAGCTTTGTAGCGAATATGCCTACTGAAGAAGTATTTACTGCACCACATAAAAATGGTGTTAATGGAACAGTAAGTAATACATTACCTTTAAGTTATTCAGGTAATATTATTGATGACTTTACTTTAACATTTAAAGATGGTGAAGTAGTAGACTACAAAGCAGGTGTTGGTGAAGAAATTTTGAAATCGATTCTAGAAACAGATGAAGGTTCAAAACGACTAGGTGAGGTAGCATTAGTACCTGTTGATTCACCAATTTCTAACATGAACACGTTATTCTATAATACATTATTTGATGAAAATGCTTCTTGTCATATTGCATTAGGATCTGCTTATGCATTTTGTATCGAAGGTGGCAAAGATATGACTGCTGAACAATTAGCTGAAAATGGTTTAAATGATTCCACAACACATGTTGACTTTATGATTGGTAGCAAAGATTTATCAATTGATGGTATTTTGGAAAATGGTGAAAAAGAACCAGTATTTAGAGATGGTAATTGGGCATTTTAAAAGATAGCCATTTAAGAATACATCATGTATAATAAAGATAAATAAAGTCTTTATAGCCATTCAAAGGAGGGGATATCATGAGTACACCAATGGAATGGAGTGTAATGATCGCATTTGTGTTCGCAATTTTTACATTTGGCGGTGCATTAATGATGTATCTTGTTCAAACATTCGATAGTAGAGAGTCTGTACGAATTGATACTGCTGAAGAAGCACTAGAGAAGAAAGTCTTTGATGATGAGGAACATTATCATTAATAAGAATGAATAGCCAGGGAAACCTGGCTATTTTTTTCAATAAAAATAAGCAAAACTGGACGGGGTTATAATATGAAAACGAAGAAACCAATGAAAGAATCAAGAAGTGTCAAATCCATTCAAATATTTCCAGAGGACACAAATCACCACAATACGATGTTCGGTGGTAAATTAATGGCGGAAATTGATGAAATCGCAGCAATCGCAGCGATGAGACATAGTGGGAACTCAGTTGTAACAGCATCTACGGATTCAGTAGACTTCTTACAACCAATCGGAACAGGTGAAGTGATATCGTTAGTTTCTTTTGTCACTTATGCAGGTAAATCATCTATGGAGATTTGCGTAAAAGTCATTAGTGAAGACAATATTAATCAAAAGAAACATTTAGCAGCGTATAGCTTTTTAACATTTGTAGCTTTAGATAAAGAAGGAAATAAAGCAGAAGTTCCAGCAATATATCCTGAAACAGATGATGAAAAATGGTTCTATGAAAGTGCGCAAGATAGAGTGAAACTACGCCAAGAAAGAAGAAAAGAAAGTAAGAAAACATTAGAATTCATGTCTACAAAACTATATATCTAATTTAAATAAAGGGCTAGGACAACAATTGTTGTCCTAGCCCTTTATTATATTATTGATTCATTCTTAATTCGTTTGCTTTAAAGTCGACATCTTTATAGTACATATCTTTTACGAGTAAATTTGGACCTAAACATCTCACTTTAGGACAGTGACAGTTAAGTGATTTTGCTAAAGATGAATTCATCCATGTTTGATAAACATCTTCAAGTTTATCTTGTTTAATATTTGCGATAGATCCTGTTTCATCGCCGAAGTCTGTAACGATTACATCTCCAGAAAATACATTTACGTTTAATCTACTTCTTCCATCTGGATCATTTCTTAAACTTACATTTTTAGATGATTTTAATCTAGATAATAAGTTTTGGTCTGATTCATTCATGAAACAAGGGTAAAAAGGTAACGTTCCAAATAACATCCAAGTATCTTCATCTCTAAAGTCTAAAATCTCATGAATAGTATCTTTCATTTCATCTAAACTCATAATATTTAACTGACTTGCAAAGTCAGAAGGGTACATAGGATGTATTTCATGACGACTACATTTCATATCATGAACAATTTCATTATGGATTTTTTGTAAATAAGGTTTAGTACTTTTATTTAACATCGTTTCAGCAGATACAAACATACCTTGTTCTGATAGTGTGGCAGAGTTTTGAATCATTTGTTCGTATAGTCGATATCTTACTTTTAAAGGAGGTTTCTTGTCCATTACATGGAAACCAACTTCACTGAATTCATCGATTGTTCCCCAGTTATGTGAAATGTGCATAACATCAATATACTCAGCAATTTCTAAATAACGATCAAGTGGTAACGTTAAATTAGAATTCATTTGCGTGTAAATGCCTCGTTTGTGTGCATATTTTAATAAAGGAACGACAGTTTCTCGAATTGATTTTTTACTGAACATTGGTTCTCCGCCAGTAATTGAGATTGTTTTTAAATGAGGGACTTCATCAAGTCTCTTTAAAATTAAATCCATCGGTAATGTGTCAGGGTCTCGTAATTGTAACGTATAACCTACTGCACAATGTGCACAACGCATATTACAGAGTGTAGTCGTTGTAAATTCTATATTACTCAGTTGTAATGAACCGTGTTCGTCTATATCGTTATAGGCCTCCCACGGGTCGTTTTTTATTGAAATAGGACTTTTCAAGTCGTATATCATGATATATCCTTCTTTCTGATTTTTTTCCTATCTATGAGCGTAACACTTGTTATCAAATTTTCCAATACTGATTTATGATTGTTTTTATACTTGTTATCATTCATAATAATATTATTAAAAATAAAGGAGTATTAAAATGAGTAAAAAAACATCACTTAATGAAATCAAACAAAGGTTATCAGACTTTTTAGATGAAATGGAAGCAATGAATCCTGAAGATATGGAAGTATCTGATGTAGATGAATGGATTGCTTTGCTTGATGAACTTGAGAAAAAAGTTCAAGCTATGCATGATTAATGGTGACCATAGATGAATGTTTCAGTAAAAGTAGGACAGAAGTTTCCTTTAACGATCAAACGATTAGGTATTAATGGTGAAGGTATTGGCTATTATAAGAAGAAGATAACATTTGTAGAAGGTTTATTGCCGGGAGAAGTTGGACTTGTCCAAGTCGTAAAAGCGAAACCAAATTTTATAGAAGCGAAAGTAGTCAAAATCCGTGAACGTAGTAAAGAAAGGGTTAAACCTAAATGTAAAGTTTATGATATTTGTGGTGGATGCCAACTGCAACATTTAAATTATGATGCGCAACTTTTATTCAAATCACAAATTGTAAAAGATGCGTTAACTAAATATGCAAAAAATATCCCAACAAAAATTGTAAAACCTACAATCGGTATGGATAATCCTTGGGGATACCGTAATAAAAATCAATTTCCTGTTCAGAAGAAAGGAAATCAACTCATTGCAGGCCTTTATGAAAAAGACAGTCATCAATTAATTGATATTAAAAAATGTCCAGTTCAAGACAAACGTACGATTCAAGTTACGAATGAACTGAGAAATATTTTGATGAATTTACAAGTTAAAGTATGTAGAAATCCAAATAAAGAACAAGGGCTAAGATATATTGTTACGAGAGTGGCAAAGCATAGTCAACAAATACAAGTTACGTTAGTTTGTACGGATGATCAATTGAAGTATAATCAGTCTCTTATTGATCAAATCATGAATTTGTCTTTCGTTGAAAGTTTATCCATCAATATTAATAAAGAGAAGACATCACGAGTACTAGGCAGTCAAACAATTCATGTAAGTGGTAAACAACAAATTACAGAAACGCTTGGTCAATACTATTATGATTTATCGCCAGATTCATTTTTCCAATTAAATCCGGAACAAGCTACAAAAATGTACGGTGAAATTGAAGCTCAAGCGAATTTAACAGGTAATGAATCAGTTGTAGATGCATTTTGCGGAACAGGTACAATAGGTATTTGGCTTTCTCAAAATGCGAAAGAAGTAAGAGGTATGGATATCATTAAAGAAGGTATTGATGACGCTAAGAAAAATGCTGAACTCAATAATCGTCATAATGTACACTATGAAGTTGGTGATGCATATAAAGTTATGGATAAATGGATTAAAGAAGGCTTTAAACCAGACGTGATAACAGTTGATCCGCCAAGAACTGGATTAGGTATTAAAGCTGTTGAACTTATTAAATCCGTTCATCCAAAAACATTTGTGTATACAAGTTGTAATCCATCAACTTTAGCGAAAGATTTAGCACACTTATCTAAAAAATATAAAGTCGTAAGCATGCAACCTATTGATATGTTTCCACAAACAGCACAAGTAGAAGTCGTAGCAAAATTAGTTGCAAAATAAGTTTAAAACCTTTCAAAAGTGGTATATAAATATTAGACATACTATGAAAGGAAGAGATTGATATTATGAGTAAAAAAGTAGCAGCAGTTGTAACAGATTTATTCGAGGACGTTGAATTAACAAGTCCACAAAAAGCATTAACTGATGCTGGACATGAAGTTGTTATTATTGGTGAAGAAAAAGGTAAAGAAATCACTGGTAAAAAAGGCGAAAAAGTTACAGTAGAAGTTGGTATTGATGAAGCAAATGCTGCAGATTATGATGCAGTCTTAATTCCTGGCGGATTTTCACCAGATTTATTACGTGGAGATGAACAAGGACGTTTTGGCGAATTTGTTAAACATTTCGCACAAAATGAAAAACCTTCATTTGCAATTTGCCACGGACCTCAATTATTAATTGATACAGATTTATTAAATGGCAGAACTGTTACTAGTTTCTTGTCAGTTAGAAAAGACTTACAAAATGCAGGTGCAAAAGTCGTTGACGAATCTGTAGTCGTTGACAATGGCATCGTCACAAGTCGAACTCCAGACGACTTAGAAGACTTTAACCGTGAATCACTTGCATTGCTTCAATAGATGCTTTGATGAGCCACTCACTTTTATAGTGAGTGGTTTTTTTGTGCAGGCTATTATATAATTTTTTTATAATATGTAAGGAGCGTGGTTTATGGAAAGTAAGCATGATACAAAGTATTTTCAATCATTAATAGGGCGCGCTGAATTAACCGAAAATATTTTGAAATCAATCCAAAATAAATCAAGTGGAAACGATGGCGAAAATTATTTTAGTGCCATTTTAGATTGTGTTACGGATATCGTATATTTGAATGACTTTCAATTTGCATACAATAGTCAAGTTCAAATAGATACAATCGTCATCGATGATTATGCAATATATTTATTCGAGATAAAGAATTATAAAGGCATTTATTATTTAGAAGACACGTTGTTAAAAAATAATTTTGGAAGTTCATTTACCTCACCGTTCATACAAATGGAACGAGCTAGAAATGAATTCAATAAACTATGTCACTATCTAGAAATTGGTAAACCCGTCATTTCAAAATTAGTCTTTACCAATCCTTACTTTAACTTTAAAAATAGAAACATATTAAAAGATCAAGTCATCTTACCCTCAGAATTAGGCTCCATTACCCAACTTTTTAAAAATCAAAATCAATCAGAAAATATAAGAATTAAACAGAAACTATTATCAGTAAGAAATTCATTTGATGCACAATACAGTAAAGGTGTGACAATACCGTTTGAACAAATCAAGCCAGGTATCAAATGTCCTCGATGTCATCGCATGTTCACAGTAAAAATTGAACAAGACAAACAGAAATGTACATGCCAATATTGTGAGTCTGTCATGGATAAAAAATATCTTTATGAATATAATTTGCAAGAACTGTATTATTTAAAACAAGAGCCATTCACAATCACCGAAGCAGTATGGTGGTTAGGAGGGAATAGTAAAACTACAATTCGAAGAGTATGTGAACAAAACTTCAAAAGTATAGGTAAAAGGTATAAGAAATTCTATATTTAGATTTAGATGAGTTAGCTAATTACCAGAATTCAGAATAATGGAAGTTACAGCGTTCTAATTACTACAATTCCTAAAAATGCACTTAACAACTCCCATCACAATTTACAAAATTCCACATCTCAGCACGCTATTTTAAAAATTTTATTGAAAATACTTAATTTTAACCCAATAGAAAAAGCAGTGAAGTTCGTCATAAACTTCACTGCTTTTTTATTTTTATTAGAAGAATCTTCTTATTAGTGTTTTGAGTGGTGGCATTTTTTCGAGTCTGTTTTCTTCTAATGCTGTTCTTATTTCGAATTTTGCATATCCTTTTGCCTCGTCCCATATTATTTTACCTGGTAATGGGGCAGCATCTGGATCTACTTTTACGTTTACAACTACAGGTTTATTTGCATTTTTAGCTTTTTCAAGTGTAGGGGCGATATCTTCTACATCTACAACATTATAGCCTATACCGCCACAGCTATCTGCAAATTTAGCAAAGTCGATATCGCCTAAATCAATAGCATATTCTAACTCACCAGCTGCTTGTTGTTCATATTTTATGAATGCTAATTCTTGGTTATTTAATACGACGACGATAATTGGTAGTTTATATTGTACCGCTGTAACGAAGTCTTGCATAACCATTGCAAATCCACCGTCACCAGTGATAGCAATTGCTTGCTTATCTGGATTTGCGACTTTACTTGCAATCGCTCCTGGTAATGCACAGCCCATCGTACCTAACCAAGATGACGTGATAAATTTATGGTTGTGACCGAGTTGTAAATATCGTGTGCTCCATACTGTTGAAGTGCCGACGTCAACTGAAAATACTGTGTCATCTGTTGAAATTTTTTCGATTTCAGACATTAGTAATTCTGGTCTGATTGGTTTGCTGTCATTATTTCTATCTTCTTCTAACCATCTGTTCCATGCTTTCATATTTTCTTGGCATGCTTTTAAGAATTTACGACCAGTTACTTTTTCAGATGCTTCTGTTAAAGCAGCTAATACATTTTTTGTATCGCCTATTAAGCCGACATCGACATTAAAACGTTTGCCAATATTTGTTTGATTAATATCAATTTGTATACATGGTATATCCTTATCAGGTAAATAATCTACATATGGATAATTCGTACCAACTAAAATTAATAAATCAGCATCTTTAGACGCTTCAAATGCTGGTTTAGTACCAATTTTACCTAAGTTACCCATGAAATTAGGATGTTTATCCGGTATGATACCTTTTGCTGGTAATGTAATTAAACCAGGTGCATCGATATGATCTAAGAAGTTAAGTAATTCTTCCTTAGCATCTTTAGCACCAACACCAGTTAGGACGACCGGTTTTTCACTTTTATTTATAAGTTCTGCAGCTTTTTTAACATCTTCATCTTTAGCGTAAGTTACTGCATTTTCAAATTTATACGTTTCTCTAGGGACATTGTCTTCAATTTTCTCACCTAGAACATCACTTGGAATCGTTAATACTGCAACGCCTTTTTTAGCATATGCAGTTTTGATAGCTTCATCTACAATTTCATGTACATTTTCAGCTGATTCTAATTGTTTATTATAAACGGCTACATCTTCGAATAGGGCTGTCAAATTAACTTCTTGGAAGAATTTCGTGCCCAATAATTTCGAATCTGTTTGACCTGCTAAAACGAGCATAGGGACATTATCCATTTTAGCGTCATACATACCATTTAACATATGTATTGCGCCAGGACCACCAATACTTAATGCTACTGCTATCTTGCCTGTTAATTTGGCATAACTACTAGCAGCTAAAGTTGCAACTTCTTCGTGTCTTACATCATAGAATTTAATGTTATCTTCTTCTGTTTTAAGTGCATCTACGACTTTATCTATTGAATCACCAGGTATGCCATATACGTGGTCAATTTGCCAATTCTTTAAGACTTGTACGAGTGCTTTGTTTGCTTTAATTTTTGCCATTTAAAATTCCTCCTTATCGTTATCTATACCCAAATACGCTAAAAGTTATACTTATAAATAAGACTCAGGACTGATTTTGTTGTTTTTCAGTAAAAAGAAGTGTTTAAATTCATTATTACAAGCTATAATGATGTAAGAAATATGAATAAGGGAGAATACAGATGGGGCTATTTAAGAATAAGAAGAATGAAATACCACAACCTAATTCAGAAGAAGTTCAATATAGAAGATATCAACATTATTATCAAGAACCTGTACAGCCGAGAAAGAGAAAAAGAATTTCAAAGCTATTTGGTCTTGTAACAATACTTATTATACTTTCGATTGTTTTTTATTTAGCAGTTATGTATATGTGGTCAAGAACATCTGATGTTGATGATTTAGTAAAAATTGAAGATAAACAATCTTATGTTCAAGTTGAAGATATGCCTGATTATACTAAAAATGCTTTTGTAGCAGTTGAAGATAAACGATTTTATGATCATGATGGAATTGACTTAAGAGGTGTATCACGTGCGCTTGCTGTAAGTTTGAAAAATGGTGAACTTACACAAGGTGGAAGTACGATTACACAACAAGTCGTTAAAAACTATTTCTATACGAATGAAACGCAACTGACAAGAAAAGTGAAAGAGATGTTTGTGGCGAAACGTGTTGAAGATAAATATAGTAAGAATGATATTTTGAGTTATTATGTCAATAATATCTATTTCGGTCAAAATAATTATACGATTGAGGAAGCGGCAAATTATTACTTCGGTGCGACAGTCGATAAAAATAATCCAAACCTTCCTCAAGTAACGGTATTACAAAGTGCAATTTTAGCTAGTGTCGTAAATGCACCATCCAATTTTGATATTAATAATATTAGTGATAGTTATATGACACGTATCAAAACAACACTTGAAAAAATGAAACAACAGAATTATATTACTGAATCAGAGTATACTGAAGCTATAAATGAATTAAATCAATAATAAACACACTGAGTTAAGAGATTAAACTTTTAAACTCAGTGTGTTTTATTGTATCCTATATATATGTGTGGAGGGATGTAAAATGCTTAAAATAACTAAACTTGAAGTACAAAAGAAAAACAAAGAACGTTTAAATTTATTTATTAATAATGAATTTGAAATGGGTATTGATCAAGCAACATACATCTACTTTAATTTAAGAAAAGATTTAGAAATTACAAAAAGTAAGTTACAAGAAATTAAGGACTACGATCAATATAGACAGGCACTTAATCAAGCGATTGTCTATTTATCTCATAAAAAGCGTACGAAATATGAAGTAGAAAAATATTTAACTGACAAAGAATATGGCAGTGACTTAATTGATAGAGTGATAGAGTATTGTCAATCTAATAAATACATAGACCATAAAGATTATATTGAAAGTTTAAAAAACACCATTTTAAAAACAACGGATAAAGGTCCTGACCATTTTGAAAGAGTAGCTAAAGAAAAAGGTATAGAACAAGATTTAGTATACGAATTCAAAGAAAAGTTTGAAATGGAAATGTCGGAAGATCGAATTCCGAATATCGCAAAAAAGATTATGCAAAAAAAGAAACAACCTCCTAACCGTTTAAAACAAACGATTGTCCAAACACTTCAACAAAGAGGCTATGCTTTTTCATTAATCAATGAACATCTAACAGATTTGAATATTGAACCGACATCTGATGATGTTGAAAATATTTTGATGAAAGATTTGGAAAAGGTATATAATAAATATCAAAAGAAATATAATGGATATGAACTTAAGTCACATGTTATTCAAGCACTCGTAAGAAAAGGGTATACATTTGAAATGATTAATGACAAATTAGTAGAAAGTGGTATTGTAGATGAATAATGATAAAAAATTTGTTGAAATGACAGAATATGAACTAAAAAACGCAATTGCTGAATATCGCGAAAAGATGAGAAAATCAGAAATGATGGGTATACTAAATGAATATGAAGTATATAAGAGAAAAGCGCTCATAGCAGAAAGTTACCTTGTCGACACTTCAAAAATAGAAGTAGGAAAAGTATATGGCTTAATAGGTGACACACCTAGTTACTTTAAAGTAGAACGCATTAATGGTGTATTTGCTTGGGGATTTAGATTAAAAGGATCAAAAATTGAAGAAGGCATTCCTGTAAGTCTTCTACAACTATAATGGTGGTGCAGAATGACACAGCAAATATTACTGAGAGTTGTTAACGCAACTAAATATTATTATATAAGTAAAGAACAGAATAAATTTAAATCATTATTTAAGTTAAAGCACCTTAACAAGGACATTGTACTTAAAAATGTTACCGTGCATCTTTATAGAGGTGAAGTGCTGGGCATTATCGGCGATGATCAGTCTGGTAAAGAAATGATCAGTAAATTAATGATTAAAGAAGTTGCACCTAATTTAGGTAAAGTAACAAATCATGCGCAAACATTTTTAGCGGATGTTAGGCATAAAGCTGATGATCATCAAACATTGAATGAAATGATTATTCGTACTTTGAGTTTATCCGGTGTAGAAATTAGAGACATTACGACGATTCAAAGACAAATATTAAGCTTTGCTAAATTATCGGATAAAGCTTCAAAGACGTGCCAAGATATTAATGAAGCGGAATATGCTCAATTATTAGTTAGTATAGCCAAATATATGAGACCTACCGTTGCAATTTTTACTAATATCATTCAATACTTAGACGAATCATTTCAGAAGAAGTTCCATGAATTTTTAAATGAACAAAAAGAATATGATCGTGCTGCTGTCGTAATCGATGACCATATACACTCAATTGAGAAGATGAGTAACTATCTTATCTGGTTAACTTATGGTCAAGTTAGAAAAGAAGGTACCGTTAAAGAAGTATTAGGTCATTACCGAGAATATCATAAGAAATATAATCAAATTCAAGATAAAGACCAAAAAGAACTTTACGATCTTAAATGGAAGATGTCTCAGCAAGAACTTCCTATAGCGCACGGCGAAGGTTATAAAAGAATGCGTAAATATCAATACGGTAGAGTGCCGAAATCTATTGAGAAAATGATATTTTATGGCTTAACATTTATCTTTGGTGCTACATTAGCAGCACTATTTATGTTTATAGGTGTAGGGAGCTCTCCTACAGAAAAAGAAGTTACATCAAAACAGGTCATCACAACAAATAGTGAACCTAAATACATAGATAAGTCAGCTTATGTCCTATCGCTAAAACATGATACAGAACTCACACCTTCATCCAAAGGCTCAAAGTTGAAATTACCTCAATATAGTTTTGTAGATGTAACAGGTGAAAATCAATCTAATTATAGACTTGAAGTAGATGACAAGACTTATATCTCTAAAAAGAATAACTTGTACTTTTTCAATCCTGCAGGACTATATGAAGACGTTGATTGGTCAGATTTAGAAGATTATGTTGATGATAGTTATTTAAATTATATTGATTTTTATAACAGCTTTATGCATAAATCACATAAGAAAGTTTCTGAGACCATTACAGCTGATAAAGCAAACCGATTTAATGAACAAATGGAAGGCCAAAAAGTACATATGGTTTTCAACAGTGACAATCAATTAACTGGTTTTACATTTGATATGAAAAACAAAGCTAAATTAGTTAAGAAATACAATATTTCAAGTGACACTTGGGTCGTTAAATCAAGAGATGGCTTTATGATAGCAGACTTAGCAGAAAACAAATGGATTTTTATACAATTATAGGAGGTCAATATGAACGAATTATTTGAACAACATATTAAACATTTTTCACATATGCTTAAATATTGCTTCTATGAAGTTAAAACTCATTATAAATATTATGTATCTGCTTTTGCTATCATGTTAGTATTATTGATCTTCACATATTTGAAGTTATGGATTACTGATGCGATAGATGTACAACAATCAACGTCTTATTATAAGTTGATTGGCTTTTTCGCTTACATGTGGGTCTTTTTATCACTTTTTAATTCTGAAAAGACAGTCAGAAAACAAGGGGCACTTTATAATAGATTATCAGTACCGTACTATGTTGGCGCTTCTTCACAAGTATTTTTAACAATGATCATATTCTTGATTGTTGTAACGCTTACTGGGATTGTTTCAACATTATCGACATCAAATTTAATCGAAATTAACCATTTAGGATTTTTCTATTATTTAGTAATGGCATACATATTACTTGTACCAGTAGCATCGATTATTGGTGTGTTTGGTAAATATGTATATTCTGCACGGTTTATCGTTTTCGGATTATTGATTGTATTATTATTTGTCGTACCGATATTGTACGTACCTAATAATATGTATGTAGTTTGGGTTAATGTTTTAAAACTCAATCCATTATTCTATATTATTAATGGGTTCCAACAATCAATGGTGTTAGGTAACGCATCCGTTACGAATTTGCCATATCATATTCTGTTCTATTTTGAAGTAGCATTTATCTATTTAGCTTGGATCAATATTAATAAAGCTTATAAAACTGAATACTTTAAATAAAAAATAAGGCTGAGACGATCTAACCGTCTCAGCCTTATTTGTGTTTCTATGCTTCGAGTTTTTTCATTAATTTCTCCTCGGTAAATACCCAGCCGATATATGAGTTTGTCACTTTCATATCATCATCTAAATGTAGTATAGCTACAAATGGGTAATGACCATTCTTCAAATATCTTAAATCAATAAATCTTAGTTCTGTTGTTTTTTTATCTATTCTTGTAACTTCCCATCGATAAATAGAACTGAAACTTAAGAAAGATCTTAAATTCTCATCATATTTAGCATAAGCCATTATATGGTCATTCGGGAATGCTTGTCTTTTGAATACATCATTAAATGCTACGTTACGACCATAACTACGTCCAACATAATCATGTGTTTCAGTTTGAATAGCAATTCGCCATTCCATAAATCGTATTGTCGGTGCAACAAATATTTTAACGGGATTATCTTCTTGTTGTATTTGTTTTAAAGCTTGGTCTTTTATCGCTTTTTGTAATATAAATCGCACAATATAATAGAATATTAACAAGAAGTATAATGTACCAAAGGCAATGCCAGCATTAACACCGAGTGTCCAGAGCAGTATGGCAACTAAGTGTGCTACAAAGATAATGGGGTCAAACGTATTAATAATACTTAATTGAATCCATTTATTAGATATCGGTCTAAGCGCCTGTGTACCATATGAATTAAAAATATCTACAAAAACATGAAAGAATACGGCAAATTGCGTCCATAACCAAATATGCAAGACATCTACTCCTGGAAAGATAACGAATATTAGAAACGTTAATATTAAAGGCCATAATAATGTAAAAGGTATAGAATGAGTGATACCTCTATGGTTTTTAACATATATCGCATTATTTTTTAATTTTAATACTGTATCAATATCAGGTATTTGTGATCCAACCATTATACCAGTTGCCACTGCAGCAAATGTAGGTGTAACATGTGGATCTAATGTCGCAAGACCAGTTAACGCAACACCCATGACAACGTGTGTACCAGTATCCATAAAAATCACCACTTTACTTTAATCTATATGATATATATTATATAGCATATGCATAGTAATCTGAAAGCAATTCACAAGAAAGTAGTGTCATAAATGATAGAAACGAAACAATTTAAAGACGATTTGCTTAATTGGTTTCATAAAAATAAACGACAAATGCCGTGGAGAGAAACATCAAATCCATATTATATTTGGTTAAGTGAAGTAATGTTGCAACAAACACAGGTTAATACGGTTCGACCATATTACAAAGCATTTATTGAGCGTTTCCCAACTATAGAAAGTTTGAGTGAAGCAAACGAAGAAGATGTACTTAAATATTGGGAAGGTTTAGGTTATTATTCTAGGGTTAGAAATTTTCAAGAAGCGGTTAAAGAAGTTCACCATAGTTATCACGGATTAGTACCAGATAACCCTGATGATTTTAAAAAGTTAAAAGGTGTTGGACCATATACAAATGCAGCAGTTATGAGTATCGTGCATAATCATCCGATACCAGCAGTTGATGGTAATGTGTTAAGAGTGTGGAGTAGATTGACTGGTAATGACAGTGATATAGCTGCACCGAAGACGAAAAAATTATATGAAGATGAATTACAGCCATTTGTAGAAGACCATTCAGGAGATTTTAATCAAGCAATGATGGAATTAGGAGCAACCATTTGTACACCTAAAAAGACTTTATGTATTATGTGCCCTGTTCAAAAACATTGTTATGCATTTGCTAATGGTGTAGTGGATGAATTACCAGTTAAAAAGAAAAAAATAAAGAAAAAGACAATTGATTTTAACGTATTATATATCACGAATCGTTCTGGCGAGATATTAGTACGCCAAAGAGATACAAAATTATTAAATGGCATGTGGGAATTTCCAATGTTTGAAGCTGATGAAAGTATACACAGCATTGAAGAAACATTAGATGCAGTCATGGATATCGATCAAACGCCTGAATTTACAACTAAGCATGTTTTTACACATATGACATGGAATATGAATGTATACCGAGCGCATACTCAAAAAAGTGATTTTAATTACCCATATAAATGGATAAAAAAAGAAGAAAAAGACCAGTTATCATTTTCAACATCTATGAGTAAAATTTTTAATCAGCTCAATGGATAATGACAAGAAACATAATTTTAGCTTATTTATTTAAATATGATATAATAACTTGGTAAATATTTAAAAGGTGGTGTGGAACATGGTCAAAGAATCCATACCAAAAGAAGGCCAAGTAATTAAAATACAAAGTTATAAACATGATGGTAATATACATCGTGTGTGGTCTGAAACAACAATTCTTAAAGGTACGAGTCATGTTATTATCGGTGGGAATAATCGTACACTCGTAACAGAAAGTGATGGTAGAACTTGGGTAACAAGGGAACCAGCGATTGTTTATTTCCATTCAGAATATTGGTTTAACGTCATTTGTATGTTCCGCGAAGACGGTGTTTATTATTATTGTAATTTATCATCACCATTTGTTTGTGATGAAGAAGCGATTAAATATATCGATTATGATTTAGACATTAAAGTTTATCCAAGCGGCAAATATCATTTGTTGGATGAAGATGAATATAAACAACATATGAAACAAATGAATTATCCTAAAGACATTGATGTAATACTTAGAAGAAATGTTGATATTCTACAACAATGGATTGAACGCAAGAAAGGACCATTTGCGCCAGACTTTATTAAAGTTTGGCAAGAAAGATTTCATTCAATTGATAGACGTAATTCTTGAGAATGAAAATATCACAGCCTAGCTAAAGCTAGGCTGTTTCGTTTGGACTAAGATTGGGGGAACAATAATGATTAAAAGGTATTTACAATTTGTAAAACCATACAAATGGCATATTGTAGGTACGATTATCATTGGAATTTTGAAATTTGGTATCCCATTATTACTTCCATTACTGATTAAATATGTAATCGATGATGTCATTAATAATGGTGCACTATCAATTGGACAAAAAACAGAAAAATTAACATATGCAATGTTAATTATGGGATTTATATTTGTTGTACTAAGACCACCTATAGAATACTTCAGACAATATTTAGCACAATGGACATCTAATAAAATTCTGTATGATATTCGTAAAAAATTATACACACATCTACAGGCATTAAGCTCAAGATTTTATGCTAATAATAAAGCAGGGGAAGTTATATCAAGAGTAATTAATGATGTTGAACAAACTAAAGACTTTATCCTTACAGGACTTATGAATGTTTGGTTAGATTTAGTAACAATCGTCATCGCATTAAGTATTATGTTTGTTTTAGATATTAAATTAACATTTACGGCAATTGCGATTTTCCCAGTATTTATATTTAGTATTTATTACTTCTTCGGAAAATTACGTAGTTTAACGAGAAGAAGATCGCAAAGTTTAGCAGAACTTCAAGGATTTCTTCATGAACGTGTTTCAGGGATGTCTGTTATAAAAAGTTTTGCTATAGAAAAAAATGAAGAAAAACGATTTGATAAAAGGAACCAAAACTTCTTAACTAAAGCAACTGATCATACGAAATGGAATGCCAAATCATTTGCAGTTATTAATACAGTCACAGATATTGGTCCATTATTGGTAGTAGGTATCGGTGGTTTTCTTGTTATTCAAGGGAATTTAACTGTTGGGACATTAGCAGCATTTGTAGCATATCTTGAACAGTTATACGGACCTTTAAGAAGATTGGTTTCATCATCTACAACTTTAACGCAAAGTATCGCTTCAATGGACAGAGTATTTCATTTGTTTGATGAAAAATATGATGTCAAAAATGAAGATGACGCACGAGACATTGTCATTAAAGAAGGGCACATTACGTTTGATGACGTATCTTTTAAATATAATGATTATGAAGATGAAGTGCTCAAACATATTAACTTAGATATTAATAAAGGTGAAACGGTCGCATTTGTAGGTATGAGTGGTGGCGGTAAATCAACACTTATTAGTTTACTGCCAAGATTCTATGATGTGACGAAAGGTAGCATTAGTATTGATAATCATAACGTTAAAGATTTCACAACTGAAAGTCTCAGAAATCAAGTAGGTATGGTTGAGCAAGATAATATTTTATTCTCTGATTCTATTAAAGAAAATATTTTATTAGGAAAACCAAATGCAACTGACGAAGAAGTTATAGAGGCAAGTAAAAAAGCAAATGCACATGACTTTATTATGTCATTACCAAAAGGTTATGATACAGAAGTCGGCGAACGTGGTGTGAAATTATCAGGTGGACAAAAACAAAGAGTATCTATTGCAAGAATATTCTTGAATAATCCTCCTGTGTTAGTACTTGATGAAGCGACGAGTGCACTTGATTTAGAAAGTGAAAAAATCATCCAAGATGCACTTGAAATATTAAGTACTGAAAGAACGACTTTAATCGTTGCGCATAGATTATCAACGATTACACATGCGGATAAAATAGTTGTTATTCAAAATGGACAAATTGAAGAAGTTGGTTCACACAAAGAATTAATGGCAGCACAAGGAAGTTATTACAACTTATATAATATTCAATCGTTCGGGTAAAATTACAACACCCCCTCATTCTATGCTATTATTAATTTAATAGAGATAGACTGAGGGGGAATTTTTATGACTTTTTTAAGCATACTACAATTGATTGTGAATATTTTATTCTTTGTATGTTATAGATAAAAGGCAAAAGCATCATAGTGTATTAAGAAATTACCCTGTACTTGGTAGAGTGAGATACTTTTTAGAAAGTATAGGACCAGAACTTAGACAGTATTTAATATTAAATGATAATGCTGGAAAACCATTTTCAAGAAAACAATATTTAAATATCGTCATGCCAGGTAAATATAAAAATAGAATCGAAAGTTTTGGGTCGTTGAGAAAATTTGAAGAGCCAGGATTTTATTTACAAAATACAATGTTTCCAGTAGACCATGACGAATTAGAAATTAACCAAGATGAACAAATGTCTACTTTTATTTATGAAATTTCTAATGAAGGACTTTTTGATCGTAAAGAAGAACAAAAACAAAAAGATGTTGATCCATATAAATTAACAACAGATAACCAGATAATTATAGGTGGTGACTTAAAACATCCATTTATCGTTAATAGGTTGGTTGGACAATCAGGTATGAGCTATGGTGCACTAGGTAAAAATGCAATTACTGCATTGCCAAAAGGTTTGGGCAGAAGCGGTTCATGGATGAATACAGGAGAAGGAGGATTAAGCAATCATCATTTAAGTGGAGATTGTGATATCATCTTTCAAATAGGACCAGGTTTATTTGGCGTTCGAGATAAAGAAGGGAATTTTGATGAGAAAGAATTTTTTGAAAAAGCTAACATGAAACAAGTGAAGGCATTTGAATTAAAGTTAGCGCAAGGTGCCAAAACGAGAGGTGGACATATTGAAGGGGCAAAAGTAACAGAAGAAATTGCTGAAATTAGAAATGTAACGCCTTTTGAAACAGTTAACTCACCTAATAGGTTTGAATTTCTTCATAATAATAAAGAGTTGTTACAATTTGTACAGAGGTTAAGAGAACTATCTGACAAACCAGTTGGCATAAAAATAGTTGTCGGAAACATAAATGATTTAAAGAAATTAATACATGAAATGGTATCATCAAACATTATTCCTGATTTTATTACAGTCGACGGTGGAGAAGGTGGAACAGGTGCGACTTATCAAGAACTTGTCGATACAGTTGGTTTGCCATTATTTTCTGCATTACCAATATTAGATGTAGAACTTAAAAAATTTAAAATAAGGGATAAAGTGAAAGTATTTGCATCTGGAAAACTTATCACACCTGATCAAATTGCTATTGCTTTAGCGTTAGGTGCAGACCTCGTTAATGTAGCAAGAAGTTTAATGATTAATGTAGGTTGTATTATGGCTCAACAATGTCATACAAATAATTGTCCAGTAGGTGTAGCTACTACAGATCCAAAAAAAGAATCTGCTTTAGTTGTATCAGAAAAAGAATACAGAGTTTCAAATTATATTGTGAGTTTACATGAAGGGTTATTTAATTTAGCAGCAGCAGTAGGTGTGAAAAGTCCTAATCAAATAAATGAAAACCATTTATTATATAGAAGTGCTAATGGAAATGTCATGAATGTTAATCAATATAAAAAAACCATATATAAAGAGAATTAAAAATAGACCTGAACAGTTATCTGTTCAGGTCTACTTTTATAAATCAAAATCTTCATCTTCAATTTGTATGTCGCTATCTTCTGGATGAAATTTGAAATAACTAGAAGATAATTTGTCTAAATGTAAAATAGTCGCTTTATAATCTAACATTGCTGAAATAACTTGCATGACGTTCTCAATATAGTAATCTTCTTGATCAGGATTTTCCATAATATCTTTAATGAATATTTCCATTAAATCTTCTTTATAAGGTTCTACTAAATAATCAGGAACTTGATCAATTTCGTGTTTAGCTTTTTGTGATATCCTTACTAATATTTGTTCATGCTGTGCCATCAGTTCATCCAGTTCAAACTTCATTTGTACTTTGAGATCATCATTTAAGTTATGAATATCGTTTTCGTAACGATTCATTTTCCTTAATACTTCATATGCTCTACGTGTTGATGCAATAATCTCTTTGAAAAGAATCTTCTTACGCATTTGACTAAAAGCTTGTTTCTTAGTGTAAGCTCTTTCTTCTTTATAATATAAATAAAATTGTTCAAGCTTTACGATACGTGTTCTGATTGTTTCTAAATCTTGCTTTACGTAGTGAAACTCAGTTGTACTATTTAACACTAATCTAAACCATTTAAATATATCAGTAGAAATATTAAGTGAGTTATAATACATTTTAGTTTCGAATTTCGGTGGTAAAAACGTAAAGTTAACAAGGAAAGCACTTAACACACCAATCATAACTAAGACGAAACGATAGAACGCAGAGATATAGAAATCTCCTTCGTGATGTCCAAGTATGATTAAAGCTGTTACAACTGCTAAGTTAGAAACATGTTGTAGATTAAATTTGTAAAGTATTGAAATAATGATAATCGCTGTTAAGCCTATAAATACAACATTGTTACCAAATATAGAGAATATGGCAACAGCTGTAATCGCACCAATAACATTACCTTGAAATTGTTCTACAATCGTTTTGAACGAACGATAGACACTTGGTTGCATGGCGACCATTGCAGCAACACCAGCTATTGATGTTATCATTGCCGGTCCTGGGAGTAAATTAGCTATAAATATTGCTAGGACAATCGCGATACCAGTTTTAAATATTCTTGCCCCAAATTTCATAGAACCATTCCTTTTTGTTTTTAAAACAGGGTTGTAACAAATATCACAAGCCTAGTATATATTGGTTATACAACGTTTTGGCTAACTTTTCAAGTTTATAATTGAGAGAAAGCGTAATCAACTGCATTTAATGTTTGATTTATGTCTTCTTCAGTATGTTCAGTTGTTAAGAACCATGCTTCATATTTAGAAGGTGCTAAATTAATACCTTGATTTAACATTAACTTAAAGAATTTTGCGAACTGTTCACCGTCAGTATTTTCCGCTTGAACATAGTTTTCAACTTTTTCGTCTGTAAAGTAAAGTGTTAAAGCACCTTTGATTCGATTAACTGTTGCTTTAACGTTATGCTTTTTAATTAATTCCAATAAACCTTCTTCTAATTGTTGACCTAATTGATCCAATTTATCGTAAACACCAGGTTGTTCCAATATTTCTAATAAAGCAATTCCAGCTCTCATTGAAAGTGGGTTACCCGCCATTGTACCTGCTTGGTATGCTGGACCAAGTGGTGCAACATGTTCCATGATTTCTTGACGTCCACCATATGCACCGATTGGTAAGCCGCCTCCAATAACTTTACCAAATGCAGTTAAGTCAGGATAAACGCCTAATAAATCTTGTGCAGCACCGTAATGGAATCTAAATGCTGTAATAACTTCATCATAAATAACTAAACCACCGTATTGATGTGTTACTTCATTTACTGCTTCTAAAAAGCCTTCTTTAGGCTCAACCATACCAAAGTTTCCAACGATTGGTTCTACTAAAACACCAGCAACTTGATCGCCCCAATGTTTCATAGCTTCTTTAAATGAATCTATATCATTAAAAGGAACTGTAATAACTTCTTGTGCTACACTTTTCGGTACACCAGCAGAATCAGGTGTGCCAAGTTGAGATGGGCCACTTCCTGCAGCAACAAGCACTAAGTCAGAATGTCCGTGATAACATCCAGCGAATTTAATGATTTTATCTCGCTTAGTATAAGCGCGTGCAACTCTAATTGTTGTCATAACAGCTTCAGTACCAGAGTTTACAAATCTAATTTTTTCTAATGATGGAATAGCATTTCGTAGTTTTTTAGCAAACGTAATTTCATATTCAGTAGGTGTACCGAATAATACACCATCTTCAGCTGCAGCTTTTATAGCTTCCGTTATATGTGGATGTGCATGTCCAGCTATGATTGGTCCATATGCTTGAAGATAGTCAATATATTTATTGCCATCAACATCGTAAAAATACGCACCTTTACCTTTTTGCATAACTAAAGGTGCGCCACCACCTACAGCTTTATATGAACGAGATGGTGAATTGACACCACCAAGAATATATTCATTTGAAAGTGTTTGTAAGTACTCACTTTTTGTAAATTCCATATTATCAACCTCTTTTAATTTAATTATTTTCATTTATATCGTATCATAAAATTAAACATCTATCGTTTATAAGGAGTGTAAAATATGATACAAATTGGTGAAAAATTTCCGGATTTCAAGTTAAAGAATCAAAATGGTGAATTAATTAGTAATGAGGACTTAAAAGGATCTAAAGTCGTTGTTTATTTTTACCCTAGAGATAACACACCGACATGTACGACAGAAGCATGTGATTTTAGAGATAATTTAGAAGATTTTAATGAATTAAATACGAAAGTTTATGGTATTAGTGGAGATAGTGAAAAGAAACATGCTAATTTTTCTAATAAACATAATTTGAATTTTGATTTACTAGTAGATGAAGATTATAAGCTTTCTGAAGAAGTAGGGGTATATCAATTGAAGAAATCATTTGGTAAAGAATCAATGGGGATTGTTAGAACGACTTTTGTGTTAGATGAAGAAGGTACTGTCATACATAAAATTGACAAAGTAAAAGTTAAAACTCAGATTGAAGACTTAAAAAACTTTATAAAGGAATGATATAAATGAAAGTCGTTACTTTAATGAGGCTAAAAGAACAAGAAGAGAGACTAAAAGAAACATTTCCTAATGTAGATTTTAAATTTTATAAGCATCCGAATGAAGCACGTGATGAAGATTTAGAAGATGTTGATGTATTAGTTAGTTATCATGGAGAAGTGAATCCTTCATTTTTAGATAAATGTAAGAATATCAAACTAATCACATGGTTTGCTACAGGGGTGAATCAATTACCTCTAGGTTATATTCAAGATAGAGGAATTAAACTGACTAATGCAAGAGGGGTACACGCCATTCAAATCGCTGAATTTATTTTTGCATATATTCTAAATGATATTAAATTATTCAGTACTTCATATGAGTCTCAAAAGAAACGTGAATTTAATCATAAGCTTAAACCTGATTCAATAAATGAAAAGACGATTCTATTTTTAGGTACAGGCAAGATTCCGCAAAGAACTGCTGAAGTTGCTAAAGCATTTAATATGAAGGTTATTGGTATAAATATAACTGGACATGATGTTCCTGGGTTTGATGAAGTTTATTCTATAGAAGAAAGACGTCATGTATATCATAAAGCTGACTTTGTTGTGAATGTATTACCTGAAACAGAAGATACGATACATTTATTACAGAAAGAAGACTTTAAACATATGAATGAAGATACACATTTTATAAATGTAGGTAGAGGTACTGTCGTATCAGAAAGTGTCTTATATGAAGCATTGGATAGTAAAGAAATTAGATATGCATCTTTAGATGTATTTGAAGAGGAACCATTACCTGAAAATTCTAGACTATATGATTTAGATAATGTGTTTATCACAGCTCATATTACAGGTAATGATCTTAACAATTTAAAGAGAAGTACAGATATTCTAATTGAAAATCTCAAACATATTGAAAATGATGAGTCAGATAAGTTAATAAACATTGTTAACTCAGAAGCGGGATACTGATTAATTGTTTGACAAAATGCTACTAAAAGGGATATATTATAAATAATAATCATTATAAATTAGAAGGTGGGTGTAAGGATGCAACAAAATATTGAGAATGTTGAACATATGTTAGACGATGCAATTGGTACTTTAAGAAGTACTGGTGTTAGAATTACACCACAACGTCAATCGATACTTCAATATTTAATCGAAACAGATAGTCATCCTACTGCTGATGAAATTTATCAGTCACTTTCACCACAATTTCCAAATATGAGTGTTGCTACAGTTTATAATAACTTAAAAGTTTTTAAAGAAACTGGGCTTGTTAAAGAATTAACATACGGTGACGCTTCAAGTCGTTTTGATTTTGAAACACATAATCACTATCATATTATCTGTGATCAATGTGGTAAGATATCTGATTTTCATTATCCACGATTAGATGAAGTAGAACAATTGGCACAACATGTCACTAGTTTTTCAGTAACGCACCACAGAATGGAAATATATGGTGTTTGTCCAGAATGTCAAAACAAGAATAAATAAAACAAAAAGCTAAAGGCGGATGCCTTTAGCTTTTTTTCTTTTCTTCAGTATGTTCTTTAGTTTGCTGCTCTTCTAGTTTCTTAGATTTGCGCTTATTATTATAATCTTGATTAAAGGCTTTACCCTCTAAATTCTTATCTAATGTAAGAGGTTGATTACAATTAGCACAAATATCTGCTCGTCCTAACATTTTTGTATAATGATCACAGTTTGGACATTGCACTTGTATAGTCCGAGAACTCAACATGCCAATCCAAAAGTAAACTATAAATGAAAGACCAAGAGCTAACATTCCTAAAACTAAGAATATACTAAATACAATTTGGCTCTTAAAATAGTAAAAGAAGAATACACCTATGTACATAACAATCATACCTAAGAAGATTAATCCTAATGCAAAAGATCTAATTCTATTTATTTTACTAGTAGGTTTTTTGCGAAATAGCTTCAAATCTATTCCCTCCATACTTATTAATACTGATAAAGTATAGCATAATTTCTATTAAAATATATAGTCCCTAATAAAGCGAAATAATACACAATTTTGTTTATATAAATCGTTGACGTATAGTATATATCTTGATATTATATAAAAGTCGTCAAAACAGACAGACATCGCAAAATAAAACGATTGTTAAAAAGGTTAATAAAGTGTAAATTTAACGCTTGAAATTAACTAAATAACAATGTAATATAAATTATGCAAGTTGATTGAAACGGAAACGACCACTTGAAAAGCTGAGTCAAACCGAACAAAACAAATTATTATTTTTTAAAAATAATACTTGACTTGATATTTAATAACTAGTATAATTGTTTCTTGTAGCGATTAAAATGAACATTGAAAACTGAATGACAATATGTCAACGTTAATTCCAATAATTGAGTACTGAAAGTACTTCAGAGTGATTGGCTTAACCAATCAAAAATGAGCTTATCAAGCTTACTTCTTTTATGGAGAGTTTGATCCTGGCTCAGGATGAACGCTGGCGGCGTGCCTAATACATGCAAGTCG